>JAPPOI010000463.1 GCA_028818055.1 Boseongicola sp. | reverse complement strand
GCCCATGATTTCCTCTTCCATGTCCCAGATCATGGAGAGAATCTCTTCTCGGGTCTCGTTGTAACCGTCGGCTTTCTTGACCTCTCGGAGATCAGCACCAACGCCCATATCGGCGAAGGGCAGGCGATACTCCTTGTGAATTCGGCCAGGACGAGGCGCCATGACCAAAAGGCGTTCGCCCAAAAGCAGAGCTTCTTCCACCGAGTGAGTAATCAAGATGATTGTCTTGCCGGTATCCTTCCAAAGGTCCAGGACGAGACTTTGCATTTTTTCGCGCGTCAGCGCGTCCAATGCACCCAACGGTTCGTCCATCAGGATGACATCCGGATCGTTTGCCAAACACCGCGCCAATGCAACACGCTGCTGCATACCGCCAGAAAGCTCATAGATCGCTTTGTCTTTGAAGTCGCCCAAACCAGTAATGTCGAGCAAATGATCCACATTGGACGAATACTCGGACGCTCGCTGACCCTTCATCCGAGGGCCAAAGCTCACGTTGTCGCGAACGTTCATCCACTCAAACAAAGCACCTTGCTGAAAGACCATGCCGCGCTCTGCGTCAGGGCCTGTCACCTTGTGACCGTTGAGTTCAATTTCGCCTTCGGTCGGTGCAAGAAAACCTGCGACGATATTCAATAGTGTCGTCTTACCACAGCCCGATGGGCCGAGGACGCTCATCAATTCGCCTTGCTTCAAATCAAGCGAGACATCCTTCAATGCCTGAACAGCACCACCGTTTGGCAGATCGAACCGCATCGAAATGTTTTTGATAGCCAAGCCGGACATAGTGCCACCCCTTGATGCTTGGAAGATGGGGGCAAAGACAAAACAGCCTTGCCCGAATGCGTCGGGCGACCCGTTAAGGGCCGCCCGTGCGAGATTTACATGCCTTTAGCTGAAACCAGCGGATCAGTGTTGACCGCTGCGTCATAGCTATCCAGAGCGCCGTCAATGGAGCCAGCGTTCACGAAAACATCCGCAACGCCCTTCATGAACGACTGAGCGTTTCCGCCGAGCCAGCCAGCAGCCAGTTGGTCGTCCACAGATGGGAAGGTGAATGTTGCCATTGTATCGGCTGTTGCACCTTCTTCCATGCCAGCGTCTTTAGCGATGACTGGCAGCATTTTGGCGTGGTTTGCTTCGTCTGCCCACATTGCGTTGGCGTCAGCAGTTACCTTCAGGAACTTGGCAACCATGTCGCCATTTTCCGCGATCCAGCCCGAAGGACCAGAAGTCACGTCGAACACGAGAATGCCAAGTGCTGTTTTCTCGTCGCCAGTCAGCAACACGTTACCGAATTCCAGAGCACGGCGCAGCGAGCCGCCCCAGCCACAGAACATGTCGATGGAACCTTGTGCGATCGCAGCAGCGGCGTCAGGAGGGTCCATGTCGACAACGTCGAGCGAAGCGACGTCAACACCGAAGTGCTCCATCTGCTTCAGGAAGCCATAGTGTGCGGCGGTACCAAGAGGTACGCCAACTTTCTTGCCGGCCAATTCGCCTGCGTTCGAAGCGTCGATTTCCAGCTCGGAACGTACAACGCAGTTGTCGTTGTCAGCGTAAGACACAGCAACGTCGAGGATCTGAAGGTCCTGACCTGCAGAAGTCGCAACCACGAATGGCGGCAGACCTTGGCTTACCGACAACTGTACGTCGCCAGATGCCATAGCAGCCGACATTTTCACGCCGGATTCAAAGCTCACCCAGTTGATGTTCACGCCAAGTGCTTCGTCGTACAAGCCTTCAGCCTTTGCGTATTGGAATGGCATTGGCCACTCCAGGAAGTACGCAACCGTGATGTCCTGCGCTTTTGCGGCCTGTGCGCCCGCAACCAAAGCCGCCGAGATCATCACTGATTTCAGTGCGTTGAGTTTCATTTAGTTCTCCCTGTCTACTTTCTAAGCAGTGCTTGTTTGTCGTCCTGCAAGCACCGCCACATATCGAGCTCTCGCCGCGAAAGCCTGTTTTTTGGCAAAGAGCAGCGGTTATTCGTACCAGTAATTTGGATTCATTCAATAGAGCCAATTAAATGGTGAGTGTGACGCCACTCGCTTGCCTTGGAAACATCATGGGGGCTGGAAATCAGTGCGCGAATGCATAGAACTTGGGCAGAAGGCTAATTTCTTTGGGTCTCCAAGGATGTTTAGGAGTTGAACAAATGCCGGATGACACCCGCGAATTGCCACTGGCCTTTCACGGAAGTTTTACACAACAGGAACCGTTGCCAGAAGCCGCGATTGAGGCCGTCGCGAATGTTATGCGGTCGGGTCGGCTGCATCGCTACAACCTTGCACAAGGCGAGGAGGGGCCGGTTTCGGAATTAGAGCGAGCCTATGCGAGTTGGCAGGGAACGGAATATTGCCTTGCGGTGACATCCGGCGGTCAGGCTATGCAAATCGCGCTTCGCGCATGTGGCGTTAAGCCTGGTGACAAAATCCTTACCAATGCATTCACCTTGGCTCCGGTGCCCGGTGCAATCGAGGCCGTGGGCGGTCAATCTATCCTGGTCGAAATCAATAACGAACTGCGATTGGACGTTGATGACTTGGCCGAAAAGGCACGCCAGTCGGGAGCGCGATACCTTTTGCTTTCGCATATGCGCGGGCACCTGTGCGACATGGATTCAGTTATGCGCGTGGTGGAGAGCGCTGGGCTGACACTTATCGAAGACTGCGCTCACACGATGGGCGCGAAGTGGTCAGGGAAGCGTTCCGGTAACTTTGGGCATGCTGCGTGCTTTTCGACGCAAACCTACAAGCACATGAATTCCGGAGAAGGCGGGTTCCTGACAACCGACGACCCGGAATTGGCCGCACGCGCCACGATCTTGTCAGGCAGTTACATGCTTTATGCACGACACGGCGCTGGCCCCGACGAGAAAGAATTCGCCGACGCTCGACTGAATATGCCGAATTGTTCTGCTCGGATGGATGCCGTTCGGGCCGCGATGCTCTTGCCTCAGCTGGACGAGCTGGATGCAAACATCGACCGTTGGAACGCACGTTATGACGCGGTGAGCCAAGTTCTGGCGGAAGAGAGCCAGATTGCGATGCCTTCCAGACCTCATCAGGAATCGATGGTCGGGTCGTCAATACAGTTTCGACTACCTTGGGCGAACAAAGTTGACTGTGAAACGTTTCTGGCCAGAGCCGCAGATCGGGGTGTCGAGGTGAAATGGTTTGGTCGCACCGAACCGCATGGCTTCACGTCGTCGCACCATTCGTGGGAGTATATTCCCGCGCAACCTTTGCCAAAGACCGACGCCATCATGTCGACGCTCTTTGACATGCGTTTGCCACTGACGTTCTCAGTTGAGGACTGCGTTGTTATCGGGCGAATACTGGCAGAGATCAGCCGAGATATGGCGCCTGCGCCTTAGTCCCAAGGCGGGGCCTTTCGGTTTTTGTTAGACGTGCACTTGCGTCTATGCGGCCGGTGATGGAACACTTTGTCTATGACGAACTCAATAAAATCCTGGGCCGACATTGGCGCAGAGCTTGTAGCCGTAGCTGCAGGAAGAACACCCGCCGACGTCGTTATCCGTGGTGGAAAGCTGGTCAATGTGCAATCGCGAGAAGTTTTGGACGGCTGGCAGGTTGCAATTTCGGGTGGAAGATTTGCCTTTGTGGGTCCGGATGCAAGTCACTGTATTGGTGATGAAACCCGGATCATTGACGCCGACGGTCAGTATTTGATTCCAGGGCTGTGCGACGGTCACATGCACATCGAGTCCGGCATGCTGACTCCGGCAGAATTTGCAGCTGCGGTCATCCCCCACGGCACCACCACGATGTTCACCGATCCCCACGAGATCGCGAACGTGCTTGGGCTTCGGGGTGTGCGCTTGATGCACGATGAAGCGCTACTGCAACCCATCAATATTTTCACTCAGATGCCGTCGTGCGCTCCTTCAGCCCCCGGGTTAGAGACGACTGGTTTCGAGATCACGCCCGAAGACGTTGCCGAGGCAATGAACTGGCCGGGGATTATCGGGCTCGGGGAGATGATGAACTTCCCCGGTGTGATTGCGGGCGACGACAAGATGTTGGCCGAAATCGCGGCCACGCAAAACGCTGGGAAAACGGTTGGCGGTCACTACGCATCTTTTGACCGGGGCATTCCATTTCATGCCTATGCAGCAGGTGGACCAGCTGACGACCACGAAGGCACGGCCGAAGCAGATGCGATCGCGCGGGCACGTCAGGGCATGCGGTCGATGCTACGTCTCGGCTCGGCGTGGTATGACGTTGAAAGTCAGATCACGGCTGTCACCGAAAAGGGCTTGGATCCAAGGAATTTCATACTTTGCACTGATGATTGCCATTCGGGAACGCTGGTCAATGAGGGTCACATGAACCGCGTGGTCCGTCACGCTATCGAGTGTGGCTGTGACCCGCTGGTTGCCTTGCAAATGGCCACAATCAACACTGCCACCCATTTCGGCCTTGAGCGTGAATTGGGCTCAATCGCTCCGGGTCGCCGTGCGGATGTTATCCTCACATCCGACATTGCGAAGCTGCCGATCGATGCCGTGATCGCGCGTGGCGAAACCGTTGCAGAAGATGGAAAGCTACTGGTTGATTGTCCCCATCTGGATTGGCCCAGCGCCACGCGCACGACCGTTCATCTTGGGAAGAAACTAACGTCAGAAGACTTCGAAGTTCCCGCGCCGGATGGACGCAATCGAGTTACCGCGCGGGTCATTGGCGTCGTTGAAAACCAAGCTCCGACTGAGGCGCTCGAAGCGGAGCTTCCGGTGATTGACGGAGTTGTCGAAGGTGAGGGCGGCGTATGTCAGATTGCATTGGTCGAACGTCACCGAGCGACTGGCGATGTCGTCAACGGTTTCGTGTCCGGGTTCGGTTACGAGGGCGACATGGCGATGGCATCAACCGTAGCGCACGACAGTCACCACATGATCGTTGTCGGTACCGATCGGGCCAATATGGCGGCCGCTGCAAATCGATTGGGCGATGTCGGCGGTGGCGTCACGGTTTTCAAGGACGGGCAAGAAATCGCACTGGTCGAACTACCCATCGCTGGATTGATGTCCGACAGCCCGGCTGTCGAGGTCGCTGCAAAAGCTGACCGCATGGTCGCCGCGATGGCAGAATGTGGATGCACACTAAACAACGCTTACATGCAGCATTCACTTTTGGCGCTGGTCGTTATTCCATCTCTCAGGATTTCGGACTTGGGATTGGTCGATGTCGACACTTTCGAACTGACCGATTTGCTGACCTAGATGGTTACAACGTCGCAGATTTGATTGCTGACACAATCCGCTCTACGGCCTTACCGTCGCCGTAGGGATTATGGGCGAGGCTCATTGAGCGGTAATATCCGTCGTCCAACAGCAAGCGGGACACCTCTTGTTGAATGGCACTGGGATCAGTGCCGACCAAACGTACGGTACCGGCGTCGACCGCTTCAGGGCGTTCGGTTGTGTTGCGCATGACCAGAACGGGCTTGCCCAGAGATGGGGCCTCTTCTTGAATTCCACCAGAATCCGTCAAGACCAGTGTCGATTGCATCATCAGGTACACGAAGGGCAGATAGTCCTGCGGGGGAATGAGATAGACGTTCTTCAAGCCACTCAGGTTTTCAGTCACAGGACCTTTTACGTTTGGATTCAGGTGCACAGGATAGATAACATCGACGTCCGGAAAGCTTTCGCTAATCGCTGCAAGCGCCTGACAAATCTGCCGAAATCCACCTCCGAAACTTTCACGGCGATGGCCGGTAACAAGAATGAAGCGCCGCCCGCTCTCGATCAAAGGAAACTGGGATTGAAGTGATTTTCGCAGTGCTGTGTCATCTTCGATCTTTTTTGTGACAGCCAGAAGCGCATCGATAACCGTGTTGCCCGTGACAAAGATGCCGTCGGGCCGAACGTTTTCGATCAGCAGGTTATCCCGGGCCGTTTTGGTCGGTGCAAAGTGCAACTTGGTAACTGCTGCAACGAGCTTGCGATTACCTTCCTCTGGCCAGGGAGAAAGCAAGTTCCCCGTTCTTAGACCAGCCTCGACATGCCCCAGGGGAATTTGTGAGTAATACCCTGACAGAGCCGCAGAAAGCGTGGTTGTTGTGTCGCCATGCACCAAGACTAAGTCGGGCCTGTCTGCTTCAAAGATGCCTTTCAATCCGAAGATAATACTTGAAACGAGATGCTCAAGCGTTTGATTTGGCTGCATAAGATCGAGGTCGTAGTCCGGCTTGATGCTAAATAGGTCCAAGACCTGATCCAGCATCTGGCGGTGCTGCGCCGTGACACAAACGCGTGCATCAATGTCTGGATCAGCCTCAAGTGCCTTAACGAGTGGAGCCATCTTAATAGCTTCAGGTCTTGTGCCGAAGACGGAGAGAACACGTTTGACGGACATTCAATTTGCTCCGATTTTTGCTCTATTCCACCGGATCAAGGCCAGTGTGCGGACCCGTTTTCCCCAGGTCGAAGCCTTCAAAACTAGATGCTCGTTGTTTCGCAATGGCGTCGAAGTGTCTTCACCTTCGTTGAAAGTAAATTTCAGAAGCTGCCAGCCACCCAAACTCAGCAGCGTCTTGCGCTTGCCCGGCTCGATCCAGGAGCCGTTGAAGTGGTGAATCGAATAATTTGGTTCGCCCGGCTTCGGAGTGCAGAAAAAATAGTAAGGATAGATTACGCTGTCCGCATCCAGATGTACCGTTTCTTCGCCCTTGTGATGGCGGGTCAGCCCGAACTCGGTCTTGAAATGTCGCGTTATGCGATCCGTGTTCGGCGTCATGTCGGGCACCCCGTTGTTCATGAATTGGATTCCTTCATAGTCCGACAATAGGCTCTTCATGATTTTGTCTTTTGGGATCGATCCCATCAGGGCAGTTATCGGGCGCGTGCGCTTCCCATCCAACGTTTTTTCATAGCCCGTCACAAACGCGTGGTCTCGAAAAGGTTCGAGGCTGGCAGTGACTTCAAGATCCGAGTCACAATAGAACCCGCCCCTTTCATAAAGCGCATGAAGGCGGATGTAGTCTGACACGAAAGCCCATTTTCCTTCAGCGGCAGCTTCTTGAACGTACACGTTGTCAATCTTCGCCAATGCCTCGTTGCCCCATTCCACGATCTCGTAGTCGGGGCAAAACTGCTTCCAAGACTGGATACACTTCAGCACAAGGTCGGGTTTGGGCTGAGTGCCGACCCAGACGTAATGTATGATCTTGGGGATCATGGCTGGACGCTATATTGCGCTTTCCGCGGCGGATCGGATCGCTGCGATGTTGTCGCCGTAGGGTCCAGGGTTTGAAACGCTGCCACCTTTGAATACGGCGGAACCGGCCACAAGAACATCTGCGCCGGCCGCGGAAAGTCCCGGTGCTGTCGTTGGATCAACGCCACCATCAATTTCGATGTGAACTTCGCGATCACCGATCATCGATCGCAGGGTCCTGACCTTGTCTTCCATTGGAATGTACTTTTGACCTCCGAAGCCCGGGTTGACGGTCATGACACAGACAAGATCGATCAGGTCGAGCACATGCTCAATCGCGCTTGCTGGCGTGCCTGGATTCAAGGCAACTCCTGCACGCATTCCGGCGCCGCGAATGGCCTGAAGTGTGCGGTGGATATGCGGCCCGGCTTCTACATGAGCAGTCAAAACGTCTGCTCCGGCATCCGCAAATGCTTCGATATACGGATCAACAGGGCTGATCATCAAATGAACATCCATTACGCCCTGGATGTGCTTGCGGATCGCCGCACAGGTAGAAGGTCCAAAAGTGATATTTGGAACAAAATGGCCGTCCATAACGTCAACATGGATCCAATCGGCACCTTGCGCTTCAGCCGCCTCACACTCAGCGCCGAAGTTCGCGAAATCTGACGCCAATATCGAAGGAGCGATTTTGATGTTGCGATCGAATGCCATGTGATTTTTCCGTTAAGCAGCCTGTTGGCACGCACTTAGCGCGCCAGATCGCGGGCCGTCCACCCATTAATCCGCCTATCAATTGTGGGAATTGAGCACTCATTCGCTGAATTGAAAGGGTTTTTCCCTAGCGTCATGGTGAAGTCGCCAAGTTTTTGACACTTTTCTTCGTAACCCTCATTGCCTGGGTGGCTGCTCACCCAAAAGTTGATTCTATTGCCGGAGGTCCCAAATGGGCGTGCTGCACCTTGTGCCGGTATCAGTATTGATTGTTGTTTCATGCTGGCTTTTGTGGCCGGTTGTCGTTGAGCCGTTTCAACGCGGTCAACGGGGAAGTCAGCGGTTCTTGCCGCATCAGACCGACAATTTGGCCGATGTGCTCTTTAGCGTCTGGTCTGAGCGGGGTACCCGCAAAGGGTAAATCCAGGGCAATCAATCTGATCATTTCGGTGGGGGCCCTTGTTGTGCGAGACATCATGCCTGCCGTCGCACACACGAATTTTTTCTGCGACTCTTGAAGGTCCTCAGACGCACAACTAAGACTCTGGCAACTTCCACGCGCTAGACCGCGTCGCAAACACCAAAGGCAGGCACACATGCACGATCCCGTAGAGACCTATATGAACCTTGTTCCCATGGTTGTTGAACAAACCAGCCGGGGCGAGCGGGCATATGATATTTTCTCCCGGCTTTTAAAAGAACGGATCATCTTCGTGAATGGTCCCGTTCACGATGGAATGGCTCAGCTGATCGTGGCGCAGCTGTTGCACTTGGAGGCCGAAAACCCATCCAAAGAAATCTCGATGTATATCAACAGCCCGGGCGGTGTCGTAACCGCTGGTCTGTCGATCTATGACACGATGCAGTACATCCGCCCCAAAATCGCAACCTTGGTTGTCGGGCAGGCGGCTTCGATGGGTTCGCTACTGTTGACTGCTGGCGAGAAAGGCATGCGCATGTCTTTGCCCAACAGCTCGATCATGGTGCACCAGCCATCGGGCGGTTTTCAGGGGCAGGCCACGGACATCATCATCCACGCGCGCCACACTGAACGTTTGAAGCGTCGTCTGAACGAAATTTACGTGAAACATACCGGTCAAACGCTAAAGAAGGTCGAAGACGCACTTGAACGCGATAATTTCATGACGCCGGAAGAAGCAAAAGACTGGGGTCTGATTGATGAGATTGTCGAATCTCGCGCCGTTCCAGAAGGCGAAGAAAGCTAACATTGGGATCTAATGCCGCAGCTTTGATTGGTTGGTCACCAATTTTGAGATTTGCATTGTACGTCTCTTGGCGCTGGCATACCCTGAGCGCAATGTTGAGAAATGAAGGCGCTGTTTCGGGCACGTTGAGGCGGCAAAACGGTTGAACGCCGAGAAGGTAATGTGATGGCAAACAACACAGGCGATGGCAAAAACACGCTCTATTGTTCGTTTTGCGGCAAAAGCCAGCACGAAGTGCGAAAGCTTATTGCAGGGCCGACAGTATTCATCTGCGATGAATGCGTTGAACTCTGCATGGACATCATCCGGGAAGAAACCAAATCTGCCGGGCTCAAGTCGTCTGACGGCGTACCAAGCCCGAAGGAAATTTGCGAAGTTCTCGATGACTATGTGATCGGCCAAGCGCATGCGAAACGCGTGTTGTCGGTGGCTGTCCATAACCACTACAAGCGCCTGAACCACGCCGGCAAATCTGACATTGAACTTGCGAAATCGAACATCCTGCTGATCGGGCCGACAGGTTGCGGTAAAACGCTGCTTGCACAGACATTGGCACGTATCCTGGATGTGCCGTTTACCATGGCCGATGCCACAACGCTGACTGAGGCTGGTTATGTTGGCGAAGATGTCGAAAATATCATTCTGAAACTTTTGCAGGCCAGCGAGTACAACGTTGAACGCGCACAGCGCGGCATCGTTTACATCGACGAGGTCGATAAAATCACCCGCAAGTCTGACAATCCCTCGATCACACGCGACGTGTCGGGTGAGGGTGTTCAGCAGGCGCTTTTGAAGATCATGGAAGGCACTGTGGCCTCGGTTCCGCCGCAAGGTGGACGCAAACATCCGCAGCAAGAATTCCTTCAGGTCGACACGACCAACATCCTGTTCATATGCGGCGGTGCATTTGCCGGTCTTGATAAAATCATCTCGCAGCGCGGCAAGGGTTCAGCCATGGGCTTTGGAGCCGACGTGCGCGACCCTGACGAAAAATCCGTTGGCGAGTTTTTCAAGGATCTCGAGCCCGAGGATCTGTTGAAGTTCGGCCTGATCCCAGAATTTGTGGGTCGTCTGCCAGTTATTGCGACGCTTGAGGATCTGGACGAAGACGCTCTGGTTACCATCCTGACCCAGCCGAAGAACGCTTTGGTCAAGCAGTACCAGCGTCTGTTCGAACTTGAAGATACCGATCTGTCGTTCACAGATGACGCGCTGACCGCAATTGCGCGACGCGCGATTGAGCGGAAAACCGGTGCGCGGGGCCTTCGCTCGATCATGGAAGACATCCTGCTGGATACTATGTTCGACCTTCCCGGCATGGATAGCGTTTCGGAAGTTGTCGTGAACGAGGAAGCCGTGAATTCGGACGCGGCGCCGTTGATGATCCACGCCGATCCGCAAGCGGAGCCTGCAAGCGCAAGCTAAAAGGCCAATTCTATGGTTCAACACGTATCTACCGGTTCGCCTTTTGAAGAGCGAATTGGGTATTCGCGCGCCGTGGTGGCCGATGGCTGGATTTTTGTCGCAGGCACAACAGGGTATGACTATGCGACGATGACGATGCCGGACAGTATCGTCGATCAATGCCGCAATGCACTGTCCACGATTGCGGACGCATTGGCCGTCGCGGGATCAGGTTTGGATGACGTCGTTCGGGTGCGGTATATCGTTCCAAACGCCGCCGAATGGCCAGACTGCTGGCCGGTCACCTCCGAAGCATTTGCGAAGGCCAAACCGGCAGCGACAATGTTGTCAGCCGCATTGCAGGAAGCGGAAATGAAGATTGAGATCGAAGTTACCGCTCGGGTCAGAAGCAAATAGTCCGCCAATTTCAGCCTGTACGTTCAATTGCTGCCACGCGCACTAGACCTTGGTCCTGCATTGCGGCATATGTTTTCCAAAGCGGAGCGGATTGACCGATATGGGCATTATGAACTTCCTCAAGCGTGCAGCGACCTGGTGGAACGGGCAGACGTTGAACACGCAATTCTACACATGGCGCAAAGGCGAACGTGTAGGCGAAGACGCTCAAGGCAACGTCTTTTATCAGGCCCAGGACGGTGAAAAACGATGGGTCATTTTCAACGGTGAAGCCGAAGCCAGCCGGGTAGACCCCGAGTGGCACGGGTGGTTGCATCACACGTGGGATGAGCCCCCGACGCAAAAACCCCTGAAACACAAAGATTGGGAAAAGCCTCATCAGGAAAACCTGACTGGGACGTCGGCGGCTTACGCACCGCCAGGCTCAATCCGCCAGCCGGAACCGGCGTCGCGCCGGGATTATGAGGCTTGGCAGCCGGAGTAGGCAGATGTCAGAAAACATTGCAGAGGTTGTGACCGGCGCGGCTGTTTTGGTGGTTGCAGGTGGTTTTCTCGCCTATGCCTCGCAGTTCGGGGGAATTGGAACCACATCCAACGCGGCGACTTACTCGGCTTCGTTCCGGTCCGCAGAGGGTATTGGAACAGGCACAGATGTGCGCCTTGCCGGGGTGAAGATCGGGTCGGTTCTTGAACTTGAACTTGATCCTGCAACCTACCGTGCAGAAGCAGTTTTCTCGATTGATGACGAGGTGCTGCTTCCCGAGGACACCGCGATCGTCATCTCGTCCGAGGGACTTCTCGGCGGTAGCTTCGTTGAGGTTCTTCC
>JAPPOI010000426.1 GCA_028818055.1 Boseongicola sp. | reverse complement strand
ATGGCAACCTGGATCCTCCTTCTGCTGCGCCAGAACCAGCGTCTTAAAGCCCGTATTGCGACTTGATCAGGCGCGGGACGCGAGATGCCCATTGATTGGCAGCACGCGTCACATCCAACCTCTTCGGCATCTTCACCTGAGGCACCATCACGAACATCACGACCGTGGTAATACCAGATTTGAGCCGCCCCGATTTCGTATAGGATCCACCTTTGGCGCGACGACCGACGCGTCCTGTTTTGCCACTGACGCGAACGCCGTCTACGACCAACAACGAAGGCTGTCCGCGCCGATACACAAACCTTAGCGGTCCAAACCTGTGCTCTGGAAACGTCGCTGGCGTCATTCTCTTCCCACCAACGCCTCGTTTCGGAGCCGCTGCCGTCGGAATAGCCAGCCAGAAGCCAGCCTTGCTTTTGATAACCGTCCCACGATCAAAAGACCGGACAATTTCGGGTGCTTTCGACCAGACGAGGCTTGCCGCATCATATCCTTTGTTCGGGTAGGCTCGGTTTCGCCAGGTGCGAGCCAATCTCGTCCCCAGACCTGCCGTAATGACTTGCCGCCGCAGACTGCCTTTTAGGCCGTCACCGGCTTCCTTGATCCCGCCAGTGACGGCTTTCTCAATCTGGCGCATCTCAGCTTTAAGGTCTGCCTTCAAAGAGCCAACCATGGATGCTGCGAGTTTCATGCGGGCCTCACATCGAGCGTCCAAACCAGCCGGTCGGGGTCTCTTCGTTCAGGTTCGCCCTGGATCACATAGTTTGCTCCACCTACGTTGAGACGCTCGCCGGGACGAGGATCCGGTATGTCTGACGTCTTCACATCAAACAGTGTGGTCTCTGCATGGATGCGGGTTTCACCAAAGCCGATGACCTCATCCGGACGCCGTGCAATGACCCGAACAGATTTTGGATCACCAGTTGCCGGAGTGTAGACGGCCTGTTGCGACATGTTCGGATCAGCAAAGATCCCGGCCATGGCTTGTTCAAATGCGTTTGTCATGGGCAAAAGAAAAGGCGGCTAAAAGCCGCCTTCACTCATCCGCTTTTAAACTGCGCTTAGCCGTTCACGCTGTCCTTCAAGGCTTTTCCCGCCTTGAACTTCACAGCCTTGCTGGCAGCGATTTGGATGGTCTCGCCGGTGGCCGGGTTACGGCCTTCACGAGCAGCGCGCTCAGAAACTTCAAAATTACCGAATCCAACCAAGGCAATTTTGTCACCTTTGGCCAGCGCTACAGAGATGGTGTCGAGCACGGCACTCACAGCGGAACCCGCGTCAGCCTTGGAAAGCCCAGCTTTTTCGGCAACAGATGCCTTAAGATCGTTCAAATTCATGGAATACTCCTTCTAAAAATCTGTGTTCGCCTGCATATTCGGGCTTTCAATTAATAACAACAGATTTTCTTAGATTTATGGCCTCTATACTCACCCTTCGGATTCATCTGCAGGATATCGAACCTCAAATTTGGCGACGACTGTCCATTCCAGCCGACATGACGCTTGCTGGCCTTCACAGTGCCATTCAGGCGGTCATGGGCTGGGAAGATGCCCATATCCACATGTTCACCATTGATGGCACCCGCTATGGCAACCCCGAGGATGCGGCGGGTGGGCGCGAGATCCTTGAAGAAGGCAATGTCCGTCTGGCCCAGATCCTGAGCGATGGCATGCATTTCCTTTACACCTATGATTTCGGGGACGATTGGCGTCATGAGATCTTCGTCGAAAGCATCGATGCCGGTGGTGATGGCCCGCAGGCCCCCACATGCCTTGCCGGAGAGAACGCCTGTCCTCTGGAAGACAGTGGTGGACCTTACGGCTATCCCGAACTGGTGGAGGCTGTCCGTTCACCAAAAACAGCTGATCCAGAATACTTAGACTGGATCGGTGAATTTGACCCCGAACACTTTGATCTCGAACTCGCAAACAAACGCTTACGAGCTTTGATCAAAACCTCCGCCACCAGGCACTAGGATTAAGTCCGTTTCGCTTTCATCAGAACGCGCGGGCGCGTGCAGATGGGAAGCGGGTTGGACTGGGTATGCAGCGTCACCCAGCGATTAAACTGGGTGTCCGGTGCTTGCTTGGCATAGCGCGGCAAGCCGATGGTGTTGACCGTTTCAACGAAGTCGGCAGGTGCGTTGTACTGTCTAAACAGTCCCGGCACACCGACCGGGAAGAAGTGCGCCTTGTTTGTATCCGTGAAGTCCACCGAACCTACACGGCCCCGGTATTCCTCAAAAACAATCCCAGCATATTCAAACGATCCACGGGCCTGACCTTCGCGAAGGAACAAGCCGTCCAGATAGCGGTCGTATGCTGCAGATACCTCGGAGTGGGTCACCAGGTCATCAAAGAAGGCCGAGCCACAAATAGCGTGGATGTGCCCATAGGGCGTTGCCCCCAGCTCATCCTCGATCTTGCGTTTGACATCATGACACTTCTTCTTGATGGCCCCAGCAGTCGGCGATGCGTTATCCAGATCAAAGTCGA
>JAPPOI010000267.1 GCA_028818055.1 Boseongicola sp. | reverse complement strand
CGGGACAGGGCTGTCCTCATCGAGGCGGTTGCTCAGGCCCGCGACAAGAATGCGTTCCGTCATTTGTTCGAGCACTTTGCGCCTCGCGTGAAGGCCTTCATCATGCGGCTCGGAACCGATGCGGGCTCGGCAGAAGAGATCGCGCAAGAGACCATGGTTCGGGTTTGGCAGAAAGCGGAGCAATTTGACCCCGCGCGGGCTGCACCATCGACCTGGATCTTCACTATCGCCCGCAACCAGCGTATCGATCACATCCGCAGGGCAACACGGCCCGAGCCCGACTTCAATGACCCCGCATTCGTTCCCGACCCGGAACCGGCTGCCTTCGACATCATTGCCAGCGGACAGCAGGCGGATCGCCTGAAATCAGTCATTCAAGGCCTGCCCGCGGAACAACAAGAGGTACTTCAGCTGGCGTTTTTCGAAGACAAAACTCACGGCGCCGTTGCCGATAAACTTGGCGTTCCTCTGGGAACCGTAAAGTCCCGCATTCGATTGGCCATGAAACGGATGCGAGCCGAGCTTGGAGATAGCGTATGAGCGCCTCACACCACCCAAGTGACGAGCTTCTGCTCGACTATGCGTCCGGTGCTCTCGGCGAGGCCTGGAGCTTCGCGATTGCCACCCACATTGCCTTGTGCCCGACTTGCCGCAGAACGGTGGCCCGGATGGAGGCGTTGGGTGGGGTCACCCTGGACGCGAGCGACGCTGAACCATTGGCGGCTGGCTCGTTTGATGCCGTACTGGCACGACTCGACACCCCCCTCGACGAAAATCAGCCGTCAACCGTTGAGCAGGCTTTGGACGACGCGCCCGTGCTGCCGCAACCGCTTCGGCACTACCTCGGTGCCGACGTTGATGACCTCAAGTGGCAGCGGTTGGGTATGGGTGCGTATCAATTGCTGATCCCGACAGGCGAGGAGGGCGTGACAGCGCGTCTCTTGCGGATCCCGGCCGGCCGGCCGGTTCCGGAACACTCTCACGGTGGAATGGAACTCACCTTAGTCCTTGCCGGTGCTTTTGCCGATACAACCGGAACTTACGGCCGGGGTGACCTGCAGGAAGCCGACGAGACACTTCAGCATCAGCCCCACGCAGCGCCGGAGGAAGATTGCATTTGCCTCGCCATTACCGATGCGCCGCTCCGCTTCAAGAGCCTGCCGGCCCGTTTGGTACAGCCTTTCCTGGGCATTTAGCGCGAAAGCCCTCGATGTCGATCAAAGTTCCGGCGCTCCAAAGTTTTGGAGATAACCTCAACGTTGCCGTAATCGGTGCCAGTGGTGGTATCGGCAGCGCGGTCCTTGAACATCTTGTCAGCAATCCAAATGTTCAGCGCATTCTCGCGACTTCCAGACGCGAGCCAGAGCGCGTTCCGGCCAAGACCGTATGGACCTCACTCGATCTGCGGGATGAGGAGACGATTGCGGCAGCGGCAAGGATGGCCTTCAACGAGGACGGGCTCCATCTCGTGATGATTGCAACAGGCCTTCTCCACAACCGTGACTCTTTGTGGCCGGAAAAATCATGGCGAACGATAAATGCGGACTCGCTTCGGCAGGCCTACGAAATTAATACGGTCGGCCCAACACTCGTCGCAAAACACTTCGCTCCGCTTTTGGCCCGTGACCGCAAATCCGTGTTGACGGCCCTGACGGCTCGCGTCGGCAGCATCGGAGACAATCGTGCCGGGGGTTGGCACGCCTATCGAGCGTCCAAGGCCGCCTTGAACATGTGCATCAAAAATGTGGCTATCGAGTTACAGCGGCGAAACCCCCAATCCATATGTGTCGGCCTTCACCCCGGCACCGTAGACACGCCTCTATCGATGCCGTTTCAAAAGAACGTACCAGCGAAACAATTGTTCACGCCGGGTCAATCCGCCACTTACATGCTGGAAGTGCTCGATTGTCTATTCCCGCATCACTCGGGTCGTGTCATCGCATGGGATGGAGAGGAGATATGTGCGTAACCAGCCAATGACTGCCGTCGGGAGTTTGGTAACGACATTCAGAAAGTACGGCAAGAGGAGACGTCCTTTGCGATTTCGTCTTTCAAGCTCCGGGCGCGTTCTTATCCAAAGGACGGACGCCGATAAAAGACCTAATCACCTCCATACTGTCTCCCATGTTGTCGGCTAGGGAAAACAATGTCAGCTTGTCCAGGTCCCACTTCCATTGAAGTGGCTGCAAATCGCCCTCACCGGCAAATCCCATCTCCCAGTTGGGAAAGATCCGTTCTTTGGTTTCGCCCTGATCAATCGTTTTTATCGTCCCATGGCGCGGGTCATTCTTGATTTTGTCGTAGAGCGCCATCACCACCTCTTCGGGCCCTTCGAGGAACTGAATGAAGTCCGGTTCTTTGTGAACAAGGATGCCCGTAACGCCATTGGCTGAATTATTCGTTCGGGACGCTTGCAGGATGTCAGCGATTTCGGCGTCCGAACACTGGTCCGTCGCTTTGCTAACATAGAGAATAAAATACATATTTCCTCCTCGTTCGACTCTAACCGGTTACGTCA
>JAPPOI010000142.1:1229-2529 GCA_028818055.1 Boseongicola sp. | reverse complement strand
GAATTGTTTTCTCGTTTCTCCCAATGCGGTTTCATGCATGGCTCGATGGAATGATGATTGCCGTTCCGTTGGTTTTGGTTGCGAATATTTCGGGACTTATGGAACTCATCGACCAGCGTTATCGCGTCTTCGTTGTGATCGTTTCATTTGTCCTGTTGATGCGCTTCTTTTGTTCAGGCGTTTGGCACCGACTTCCGTTTAACATCGTGCTGAAAGACAGCGCATCGTCCGTTGTCGACGTTCCCTTAGAGGTTGTCCGCACCAGGCTGGACCCCAATCAGACGGACGATCCGGCGGATCGCGCGTATTTCCACGGTGAAATCTTGAATGAGCTCGGAGAGGTGTCGGCTCAGATCGAAAAATCCAGCGACGACGAATTCACCATACGCGAGGACTTTGCAGGAAAAGGCCAATACCGCGAAACTCGGTTTGCTCTGAAAGCAGACGGGCAATCGACAGAGATTAACATCCGCACAGAACTCACCAAATTGGCGCCGCTTGCCTATTGGGAGCTTTGGGCCCGCCCCTACGCAGCTGATTATCTGGATCATCTTACTGCACGACTGGCCAACAGCCGTGATCGGTCAGCGTATGGAATGTGTGTGGCTCGCTTTAGAAAAGCACACGACAAGAAACGCGCCAAAATTCTAAAGGCAAGAGCGACCTAAAGCTGCGCGATATCGCCTTCGGCCCGCGTAGTATGAAAATCTGCCTCCCACCCAGCAAACCGATTTTCACTGATCGCCTCGCGCATGCCAGCCATAATCTCCTGAAAATAATGCAGATTATGCCATGTCAAAAGCATGCCCGAGATCATCTCTCCGGCGCGGAATACGTGGTGCAGGTACGCCCTTGAATACCCGCGGCAAGCTGGGCAGCCGCATGCCTCGTCCAAAGGGCGCGGGTCGTCCGCGTGGCGTGCATTCTTGATATTGACCACTCCGTGACGCGTGAATGCCTGACCGGTTCGGCCAGATCGCGAGGGAAGCACACAGTCCATCATGTCGATGCCGCGCTTGACCGCGCCGACGATGTCGTCCGGCTTTCCGACGCCCATCAGGTAGCGCGGCTTGTTTACCGGCAGCATGTCTGGTGCATAGTCCAGCACACCAAACATCGCCTCCTGCCCCTCGCCAACGGCTAGCCCTCCAACGGCGTAACCGTCAAACTCAATCGCTCTGAGGGCTTTGGCGCTTTCTTCCCGCAACTCTTGCGTCACACCACCTTGCTGAATTCCGAAAAGAGCGTGGCCAGGCCTATCACCAAACGCATCTCTTGATCTTTGTGCCCAACGCATTGA
>JAPPOI010000142.1:0-1219 GCA_028818055.1 Boseongicola sp. | reverse complement strand
CATCACGATGTCTGATCCCAACAAGCGTTGGATTTCCATCGATGTTTCCGGCGAAAGCATGTGTTTCGAGCCATCGATGTGACTTGAGAACTTTACACCCTCTTCGGTGAGCTTGCGCAGTCCGGCAAGGCTCATAACCTGAAATCCACCGGAGTCGGTCAAGATCGGCTTATCCCAGTTCATAAACGTGTGCAGACCACCAAGCGCTGCGACCCGCTCAGCGCCGGGGCGCAGCATCAGATGGTAGGTATTGCCCAGAAGCACATCCGCACCTGTTGCTGCCACGCTTTCCGGCATCATGGCTTTTACTGTTCCTGCTGTACCAACCGGCATGAACGCAGGCGTGCGGATGACACCTCGGGGCGTCGAGATCTCGCCGGTTCTGGCGGAACCATCCTGTGCGTGCAGTTCAAAGGAAAATTTGCCCACGGTGTTGCCCTTCCAAAGCTCAAGCGGACTTACTTGGATTTTCCACCAACCCCAAGAGTAAGGATGGAAAAATGCATGATAATGCGACTACTTTACCTGCCGGACACATTCCCTATATAAAAAGTCGACTATATGAGGCGCAGGTTCCCATGGACAGCACGGATCAACTTGAAGGCACACCGCTGATTAAACCGTCAAGCACGGATCACAATCTTTATGACCCTGTCGTCGAAGCCTGCCGAACGGTCTATGACCCTGAAATCCCAGTGAATATCTACGACCTTGGCCTCATCTACACGATCGAGATTGATGAAGAGAGCGCGGTTCGTGTCATCATGACCCTAACAGCCCCCGGGTGCCCAGTTGCTGGCGACATGCCGGGATGGGTGGCCGAAGCCATTGAACCATTGCCTGGTGTGAAAACAGTTGATGTAGAGTTAACCTGGGAACCACCATGGGGTATGGACATGATGTCCGACGAAGCCCGGCTGGAATTGGGCTTTATGTAGATATCACGTCCAATTGGTCGGGACACAGAATTTGTGAAGATTTGGCCAATGAACCGCAACCGCTTGGAAAACAGACTGTAAGCCATTAACTTAGGATCATGTTCGGAATACCTGGAAAACAAGCTGTCTCGATGACGCCCGCGGCTGTAAAACAGATCGCGAAGCTGATGGATCGCGAAGGCCACAAAGGCTTGCGGATCGGCGTCAAAAAAGGCGGCTGCGCGGGTATGGAATACACGATGGATTACGTGGCCGAGGTTGACCCGATGGATGAGGTGGTC
>JAPPOI010000236.1 GCA_028818055.1 Boseongicola sp. | reverse complement strand
ATCGAATTCGATGATCGTTTGCTCCTTGTCGATGCAACGATGCTTCCGCCAACTGCGCAAGAAGTCAGTGCGTCGATTGCAGCGACAGGAAAGCCTGTTGAAATGGCTGTTCTCAGTCATGAGCATCCGGATCACTGGGGCGGGGCATCGTTCATCGAAGGTGTAACGTTCTCAACACTGCCGGAAGTTCGTGAAGGAATGCGTGCGGAAGCGACTGGCGGTCAGTGGCCAGAGCCTACCAATGTTTTGAACGGCCCTGATGTTGTTCCTGGCATGACTGAAATTGCGGGCGTGCCCGTTGAATTCAGACATTACACCAATACCGAAGCCCCCCACATGTTGGTGACTGTTCTGCCCGAGCAGCAGGTCGCAGTCGTCCAAGACCTTGTTTACAACGGGGTATTCTTTGCACCTGGCGTCGATCGCGTGAATTGGATCAAAACACTTGAAGGGATGCGTGACGATCCGGCATTCGACACCTTGCTCGTCGGTCACGGACTGCCAACGACTCGCGGCGACCTTGATACTGCAATCGCGTATCTGAACGTACTCGAAGACACGATGGCGACGGCCGAGAACCCGGACGCAGCGGCAGCCGCGTTGAAAGCGGCCTTTCCCGGATACGGTGGTGACTTCCTGCTGAGCCTCATTCCCGAGTATTGGACGCGCTAACAGCAAAGTGCCGGAGCAATCACTGCATCGGCACTTTTCTGAGGGTCCTTGTGACTTTCCGAAAAGCAACAAAAAGGAAAATCAGGCACCGAGTTTGCGGCATCTATTTTTCTGGTCTCAAACACTCGGTTAGCTGCGTTAAAAGTGATCGATTACGCGATCACAGGAGGCAGCCTTGTGGACGAAGCGGACCTCGATTGGACAACACCAACAGCCGCTCTTAGGAAATCACTCCCCTGGCATCTTCGCTTGTTTCGTCAGGCAGAAATAAACCAAGGAAGGAATTGCAAATCCGTTTGGCACAAGAAACAATACGATTGTTTGCGCTACACCAGTCCAATCAGTAATCAGCGCCGGAGGAGCGACCCTGCCTCAGTTAGCGGCAGAATTGAACGCTTGGCATCAAAACGGCACGAGGTGGCAAGTGACTTGCATCCACCGTTCTATAACTACAGTCAACTGGTGGCGTTCTATAGAAAAAGGGGGTCTTGGGGCTACTTAGCCATTGCTGGAACAACGTTCCAGTTGGTACCCCAAACCCAAATATTAATCATGTCTAGGGCCTGTAGCGAGCTTGGATACAAGGTCAATTGGCTTCCAAAACATGATGACGAACCTTGAATACAAGCAACCATCAATGTGGTCCCTGATATATTGGCGTCGTCGCTTTTGTTGTTCGCTTTGAGGCAAGCTGTGGATGCTCGCCTCAAAGCTATTCAGATCGTCGATGAGATCGTCGTATAGTTCCTGTTTCTCATCGTCTTTTAGGCCTAGTTTCTCAGAGACTCGTTTTGTGTGAGATAGGATAATCCGAGATTCAGTTAGGGGTCCGATCTGCATCGGCAATCTCCTAAGGGTTTAGGCTCCTTCTGAACTCAAGTTCATTGGAACAGGTTGGTTGGTCTTTTCGCCTGCCTTTGCCTCAAGTACGGCCATTCCATCCTCGGTAAGACCGTAAATCGTTCGTGGTCGCCGCCTGCTCGGGCTTTTTTGCGTGCCCACGACATATACAGCTCCCGTTTTCTCCAAGCGTTTTAGAGTGGTGACAACCTGCGGGAGCATTGTTGTCCTGTTGTGTTTTTTCGAGATGATTTCGTTCATTTTGGTCGGATAGGCATCTTGCCCAAGTTCGATGATTGCAGTCATCACGTTGGTTTTGAGTTCTCCACGAGATAGTTTCAAAACTTTTGCCATGGTTGGTCTCCCAACAAACTAATTGCGTTATGCAGTGTAGCCTTAGGGAGCCACTAGCTGATCGTTCCCAGAAGTGAAGTGATCAGTTGGTGGATCAGCTACTGTTCGAGGCCGGGCTACTAAGGCATGTTTATCCCCGCCGATTGGGCGAAAAAGTAATGCCGGTGGTTTTGTTCGAGAACGCATGTCGATCTCCTTGCGTTGCAGGCTGCCCCCCGCAGCCATTGATTAGTAATCAGAGAATCACATCATAGCTCTGATTACTAATCAATGTAAGAGAATAATATTAAACAAAAACAATGTCCTATTATTTTTGCATTGCGTGAACTTGCGTTTAAGTAAGAAAAATTGACTTTGAAGATGCTAAAGAGTAACTTTTATCCACGATTAGAGATTCCTAGGTTCGCCGAACGGATCGATAAAGCCCTCTGTGCGGTAACACGGAGGGCTTAATCTTTTCCGAGACAGGAAGGGGAGCCTCCCCCCCTTTACCTGATGTCTAGAGAACTAGACTTCCGCGATCAGTAGCGGTCCAACCAAATAGCGATCGCGATATGGATCACCATCAGGCCTATGATTAGAAATTCCATTTGGAACTCCCACAAACCGGGTTTGGATTTACTCATTTGGCGGTAACCAAAGCGAGCAGGCCCATCACGGTCAAC
>JAPPOI010000226.1 GCA_028818055.1 Boseongicola sp. | reverse complement strand
ACCTAGACCGCCTTCTTCCATCAGATTCAGCGTCTGGTTTGTGATATCCATCCCCGCGAGACCGCGGTCGGTGACGAGAAGTGGCTTGGCCATGCCAGCGGATTTGCATGCGTCGGCGATTTCGTTGATGCGGCCAGCGCCAAAGCGCATGGACGTGGGATAGGACCAATTTGCGGTGAGCGTCATCAGACTTTCCTCAGGTGATAAGATTTGGGGCGCGTCAGTGATTGATAGGCAAGTTTCGACAAGCCAGAACCTCGGCCGGTGTCCTTGCAACCTGTCCAGCAAAGAGCCGGGTCAAGATAGTCGCAACGATTCATGAAAACCGTTCCAGTTTCGATCTGGTCGCCGATGCGCTCGGCTGCGTCCCGATCTTCGGTCCAGATGCTCGCAGTTAATCCAAAGCGGCTATCATTCATCAGCTGGACGGCCTCTGCATCGTCATCAACGGGCATAATGCCAACCACCGGACCAAATGTTTCGTCGCGCATGACGCGCATATTGTGTGTGACGCCCGTAAGGACCTGAGGGGTGACGTAACAGTTTTGGCCGTCGTCGGCTTCCATCGTCGCAATGTGGGCCGTGGCACCATCGGCAACCGCCTCGGCGACCTGAGCGCGAACCTCACGTGCAAAACGGACATTTGCCATAGGTCCCATTGTCGTTTCGGTGTCCAACGGATTTCCCAGCTTTTGGGCGTTCACCCAAGCAACGGCTTTCTCGACAAATGAATCGTAGAGAGATCTGTGCACGTAAACGCGTTCGATCCCACAGCAGCATTGTCCCGAATTGAAAATTGCGCCGTCCATCAGAGTGTCGACCGCAGCATCAAGATCGGCATCGGCACGAACAAATCCAGGGTCCTTGCCGCCAAGTTCAGTCGATACCGGGATAAACGTTCCCGCAGCTGCTTGTTCCATCGCCTGTCCCCCGCCGACTGACCCCGTGAAGTTCACAAAGTCGACTGCACGTTCGCCGATCAGCGCGTTGGTTGTCTCGTGATCAATTACGATGTTTTGGAAGACATCCTCTGGAACACCTGCTTGGTGGAACGCCTCGGCCAATCGGTCGCCAACCTGAAGTGTTTGGCTGGCATGTTTGAGGATCACTGTGTTGCCCGCGATGAGGGCAGGAGCAATTGTATTGATTGCGGTCATGTATGGATAATTCCATGGCGCAACGACCAGAACCACACCCCAAGGTACGCGCTTGATCTGCCGCAGAAACGCGTCTGAGTCCTCAATCACGTCGGGTGACAGGCATTCTTCAGCCACTTCCGCCATGTAGCGAACGCGCTCATTAAAACCGCCGTACTCGCCGCCGTACCGAATTGGGCGCCCCATTTGGTGGGCAAGTTCCTTTGCCATTTGGTCGGTTGATTGTCCTACGATCTCGTTGGCTTTCAAAACAAGATCGATGCGTTCCCGAAGCGGACGCTTTGCCCAGCTTTCTTGTGCTGTCCGGGCTTTTTCTGCCGCCTGAAACGCGGCATCCCGCGAAAGAACATCGCGACTTAGATACTCCGAACCGTCGATTGGAGAAATGAGTGAAACGGTTTTCATAGTTTAAGCCCTTTCAAATCCGCGTGCGACTTCCCAGTCTGTTACCACCGCGTCAAATGCTTCTTGCTCGACCTCTGCCGCGCGCGTGTAGTGGTCGACGACCCAATCCCCCATTGTTTTGCGCAACATCGCTGAATTGCGCAGCGTTTCGGTTGCGGCGCGCAGTGTGTGAGGAATCGATGGAACGTCATCCATCGCATAGACATCACCGGTTACCGGGTCGTCCAGCGTCAGTCCTTCCTCAATGCCAGAAAGTCCAGCCGCAAGTTGAGCAGCGCAGGCCAAATACGGATTGATGTCAGAGCCGGGTATGCGGCATTCGATCCTCACCCCTTTGGTGCCGTCGCCGACGAGCCTGTAACCAGCGGTACGGTTGTCGATGCTCCATGCGATTTTCGTTGGGGCGAAAGTGCCCGGCAGGAAGCGCTTGTAGCTATTCACGTACGGGGCCAAGAAAACCGTAATGTCGGCGGAATATTTGAGCAGGCCTGCCACATAAGAACCCATCGTGCCGGACATCGTCAGTTCGGCGCCGGCGTCGAAAAAAGCGTTGTCCTCGCCGGACATTAAAGATTGATGGATGTGTGCGGCCGAACCGACCTTTTCGTGATGCCATTTGGGCAGAAAGGTTGCGGCGTGTCCCTTCTGATCTGCAATTTCTTTGACCGCTTGTTTGGCCAACGTGTGGTGATCTGCACAACGAAGCGCGTCGGCGTATCGGATGTTGAGCTCTTCTTGCCCGGTCTCGGCCTCACCCTTGGAATTCTCAACGGGAACGCCCGCTTCCACAAGGTAATTGCGGATCGGGCGCATGACGTGCTCTTCCTTGGTGGTCTGCAAGATGTGATAATCTTCGTTGTAACCGGAGATCGGCTCAAGATCGCGGAATCCGGACCGACGAATGTCGTCAAAGGACTTCTCAAATAGAAAGAACTCAAGCTCGGTTGCCATCATGGGCGTGAACCCCATGGCTTCAGCTCTTTTGATCTGTTCTTTCAGGATTTGGCGCGGTGTATGGGGAACTGGCTCATGCGTATGGTGATCGATGATATCGCACATGACCAACGCGGTTCCTTCAAGCCAGGGCAAACGTCTGAGAGTCGTCAAGTCGGGCTTCATGACATAGTCGCCGTAGCCTTGCTCCCACGATGTTGACGCATATCCGTCGGGCGTTGCCATCTCGATATCTGTTGCGAACAGATAGTTGCAGCAATGCGTTTCCACGTGGCCGGACTCAAGGAAGTTCGAGACATGGAAACGCTTTCCCATCAGCCGGCCTTGCATATCAACAAGGCAGACAAGGACGGTATCAATCTCGCCCTTGGCGGCGAGATCGTTCAATGCATTTAGCGTGAGGTTGGCAGGCATCGTTTTCTCGTTTTTATGAATTGGCTGGCTTAGTCATCGGATCGACCACAAGCCTTGTCTCCAGGACCTGACCGGTCTTGTACAGGATCGGGTAGGCGACCGCTGCAAGATGACCATAGAGTTCTCGCAGGGCGCGCAATGTTTCAAGATGCACATCACTGGATGATAGGCTTTTGGATTCACCGCGTTCCAAGCGTTTTAGGTGTGCTTTCCGGCTGTCGCGCTCGCGGCGTTTGACTTCGGCTTTATCCAGCACCAGTCGCCGGGCTGCTTCGACGTCGTCAACAAGAAGTACGTGACGGGCAAGGCTGAAGCCGGACAGGACCAACGCGTGAAGTTCGACCAACTCTTCCCGTCCGGGTTTCGAGAACTCAAACCTGTTTTTGTGTTTTTCGGCCGCCAATGCAGACAACCGCTTTGAAACGATGTCGCCAGCGGCTTCAACGCGGATCGCGTATTCCAACAGTGAGCGACACTGTTTCAATTCAGGTTTGGTGAATTGTTCGCGGGCGCTTTCAGCCATAAATCGCCGGAGATTGGTGAAAAGCGCATTCACTCGTTCGTCTTTCGCGCGCAACTCACTAACAGCCCCGGGCGTCTCTTCGTCATAGAGTGACAAAATGGGACGGTACATGCGTTCCACTTCGCTCAGCATTTGGAGGATTTCCTGACGCATTGAAGAAAGAGCGATTGCCGGATCGTCGATGTCGGACTTTTCGAACGCTCTTAATGGGGTTTCCAAGGCATCATGGGATACATCGGGTGGAGCCGGCATAAGTTTTCGCGCTGGACCTTCCAGAAGGCTGGCCAACGGCGCGAAAAACAGCACGAGCAACGCATTGAACCCGATGTGTACGAGAATTAGGGACGCTGCCGGGCTCGAGATAAGGAGTGTTTCAGTCAAACCCGCGTAGGTGACGAAAAACAGTGCCAACAGCGCAAAGGCACCACGGACGACAGCATTTGCAATCGGGACTCTCCGTGCGTCCAGTGGCATGTCGCGTGTCAGCCAAACAGCAACAAGCGCCGAGCCCAAATTGGCGCCGAGTACAATTGCGATGCCTGGTGCAAACGGAAGTGCTCCTGCTTGAACGATCGCAACGACCATCAAGATCGTCGCCACGCTAGAGTGCAGGACGAAAGCCAATGCCGCGCCAATCAGAAAGCCGGTTAGCTTGTCGGCAGCGATGTAATCGGCCAGTGCCGGCAGCACGTTGCTTTCGCTTAGCGGTGCAACACCGCTTCGCAGCAGGCTGAGCGAAACAAGGATCAATCCAAGCCCCAACAAAATGCGTCCAAGTAGTTGCAGCTTTGGGCGGTCGCTTTTTAGGTAAAGCCAGCCACCCGCGACCAAAAGCAATGGCTCAAGCCAGCTCAGATCAAATGACAAAAATTGAATGACGAGTGCGGATCCCAAGTCCGCACCCAAAAGTGCCGCGAAGCCCGTCGGGAAACTCATAACTCCTGTCGCGGCAAACCCCGAAAGCAACAAAGCAACCGCGGCCGAGCTTTGTAGCATGATCGCCAGACCCATACCCGATAGTGCGGCCATCGCGCCGGACTGCTGGCCGGCAAGGTAGTGGGCGAAATTCTGGCCAAATCGTCTTTCAATCCCGGTGCGTACAAGGCGCACGGCAAAGAGAAGCAGCATGACCGCTGCAAAAATCTCAACCAAGAAGCCCAGAATTGCCATTTCGAGAGTTGCCCGAAGTTGGATGGTGGTCCCCAGCCAATGCCGGGGACCAGTTTAGCGTTAGCCGTACCGATATGGACGTCCGGCTTTTTCCATGACCGCGTTGTAGGTTTTGAACACCTCAACAACTTTCGCCTTGGTCTCGGATTCAGCAGCGATTTCATCCCAGAATGCGCGCGCTGCAGCTTCAACTTGAGCCCATTCATCGTCTGGGATCGAAGTAAGCTGCATTTTGGGGCCATTTACCCGCAGGTCAGCTTCACCACCCCAGTACCAGTGCTGACGGTAGTAATGCGATTGCTCGCAGCAGACCGTGAACAGCGTCTGTAGGTCCTCCGGCAGCTCGTTCCAACGGTCCATGTTGGCGAAGAAGTGCCCGATCCATGCACCCGAGATGTTGTTTGTCAGGAAGTAGTTCGTCACATCGGCCCAACCGACGGTGTAGTCTTCCGTGATGCCGGACCAAGCGATGCCATCAAGCTCACCAGTTTGCACAGCGACTTCAATATCTTCCCAAGGCAGGGTGACCGGAACGACGCCAAACTGGCTAAGGAATCGGCCCGCAGTTGGGAAGGTGAAGACGCGTTTGCCCTTCAGATCCGCAAGTGAATTGATCGGATCCTTTGTCGCAAAGTGGCACGGGTCCCATGCGCCGGCGCTGATATGTTTGACGCCAACCTTCGAATACTCGGCATCCCAAATTTCATTCAGACCGTATTGGTTGAACAATACAGGCACGTCCAAGGAATAGCGCGAGGCAAACGGGAAGTAGCCGCCAAACACCGTCACTTCGGTCGGGGACGCCATCGAGTCGTCGTCGGACTGAACAGCGTCGATCGTGCCGCGCTGCATGGCTTGGAACAGCTCGCCCGTTGGTACCAGCTGGTCAGCATAGAAGACTTCAATTTGCATCCGATCGCCAGCGATCTTATTGAACATCTCGATTGCCGGGTCGAGGACATGCTCGGCCAGTGCAGCGCCAGCATACGTTTGGAGTCGCCAGCGAATGGTCGACTGCGCAATCGCAGGCGTGGCAAGCGGCGCGGCCGCGGCACCGGCGGCTGCGGTGGTCAGGAACTTACGTCTTGTTGTCATGTTTCTTTCCTCTCTGTTTTGCTCGGGTTGCACGCCCCTTGCGAGGGGTTCTCTCAATTAATTTCCGTAAACATATTGCGGCAGCCATAACGCGATGTCGGGGAACGTCATTATGATTGCCAGCGCTAGAGCCATCACCATCACGAATGGCAGGATCGAGCCGTAAATGTCTTTCAGTGTTATTTCCGGCGGCGCCATCGCGCGCATTAGGAACAAATTGTAACCGAAGGGTGGCGTCATGTACGCGATCTGCGTTGTGATCGTGTAGAGCACGCCATACCAAATCAGATTAAAGCCCAGTGCGTCTACCAACGGCACATAAAGCGGTGCCACGATGACCAGCATCGCTGTGTCATCCAGAAATGTTCCCATCAAGATGAAGCTGAGCTGCATCAGGATAAGAATGGTCCACGGCCCAAAGCCAAGTTGTTCAGTGAACAAAGACTCGATTGCACGAACCGCGCCGAGGCCGTCAAAAACAGACCCAAAAGCCAACGCGGCCAGAATAATCCACATGAACATGCAAGTGATACCCAGCGTCTTGCGCGCCGAGGTTTCAAATACAGCGCGAGTCATCCGACCCTTAGCGACAGCTGCTACGAAGGCGGCGAGCGCACCGATGGCAGAGGATTCTACCAGCGAAGTCCAGCCGTTCACGAAGGGGACCATCATCGAAAAGAATATGAAAAGCGGCAAAAACCCCGCTCCAAGCAGCTTGAGCTTCTCGGTTCTTGGGATGTCGCGCTCGTCTGCAGGTAACACCGGTCCAAGCGTTGGGTTCAGACGGCAGCGAATTACGATGTAGAGAATGAAAAGCCCCGCCATCATAAGACCGGGGATTATGCCCGCCAGCCAAAGCTGGCCAACTGGTTGGCGCGCAATCATCGCATACAGGACTAGGACAACAGACGGCGGCACCAATATCCCAAGCGACGATCCGGCCTGTATGACCCCTGTGACCATTCGCTTGTCGTAGCCGCGTCGCAATAATTCTGGCAGCGCGATGGTGGCGCCGATCGCCATGCCCGCAACTGAAAGACCGTTCATGGCCGAGATCAGCACCATCAGTCCAATTGTACCAACCGCCAAACCGCCAGACAGACCACCCATCCAGACATGGAACATCCTGTAGAGGTCATCTGCGATACGGCTTTCGGAAAGGATGTATCCCATGAAAATGAACATCGGGAGCGTCAGAAGCGGGTACCACTTCATCAACTTCATCGCGGCGGCAAAACCGAGGTCATACCCTCCGCGATCGCCCCAAAGGAAGAAGGCCGCAATGACTGCGACGAACCCAATTGCGCCAAAAACCCGCTGCCCAGTCAGAAGCATCAACATCATCGAGGCAAACATCAGCGTTGCGATAAGTTCGTAAGACATCAGACGACGCCCCCGTTCTTAGGCGCGTCGCCTTCATCGGTATCTTTTGGCCCCATGTCATGGCCCTGAAGCCGCAAAATGTCTTTGAAGAGCTCGCTTATTGCCTGAACAAGCATCAAAGAGATGCCGATCAGCATGATCGCCTTGATGGGCCAGAGATATGGTCGCCAGGCTGTCGGGCTTCGCTCACCACCGTACTGCAGGGAATAGGAGAAGCTGTCCCAGCCGCCCCACAGAAGGAAGATCAAATAGATTATCAGGAATAACACGGTGAAGGCGTCAACCTGCGCCTTTCGCCGGTCCGACCACTCCCCATACAGCAAATCCATCCGAACGTTGGACCCCATCTGAATCGCGTATGGTCCGCCCAGGATGTAGTAAGCCACCATCGCAAATTGGGCCATTTCCAGCGTCCAAAGTGAGGGCAGGAAAAAGGTCTTTGAAATCGAAGACCAAAGCAAAATGCCCATCATGACAAAGATGCCATACATAACGATGCGCCCGATCCATCGGTTCACACGGTCGATGACTGAAACATATCTGAGCATCAGGCCGGTCATGAGTTCCCGACCCTTTCGATTGCGGCCTCGATCATGGGCGTGAGAGTTTTGGCCATGTCTTCGATTGCGGCGTCATCATCAAGCAGGTCATTGCGCACTTCGATCATGACATTATCGATGCTTCGCGATGTTCCATGCTTGGCCAGAAGGTGCGTCACGCCATCGGCGGCTGAATAAGGTTGGTTGAGCTCGGTTTTGTATTTGTCGGGTGCAACTTCCATCATTGCGCGTGCCATTCCGTCGCTGGCGTCATGCAACAAACCAATCTGTGTATCGCGCTTCTTGCCAAACCATTGAGGAGTGAAGGAATGGACCGTCACCAAAACGGGTTTGGTGTCGAACCCATCAAGCGTATCGGACAGCAGTTGATGAAAGGCTTCATATACTTCGCGCGCCCGCGCCGATCGTTCTTCACTCGTTAGGTTTCGGTTGCCCGGAATGTCGATTGTTTCAGTGCGCTCTGGGGTCGCGTCGCTTTGTTCCGGGGGACGATTGCAGTCATGAACCAGTCTCGAAATCCGCCCGAGGACCAATGGGGCATCCAGTCTCCCAGACAGCTGTCTGGCTAAATCCCCAGCCCCCAGATCCCAAGCCGCATGGCTGGACTGATCATCTGTTGAAAGGCCGAGTGTGCCCAGTGACTCAGGAATTCGGCGGCTAGCGTGCTCGCAAACCAAGCAAATTGCAGCCCGACCGCCAAGGTTAACAACTTCGGCGGCAGGGCCGTCTTTGGGAGACAGAATCTGCATTGGTAGTACGTCGATCACGAAGTCCATTAGGAGTTGCGTTTTGGGAGGTGTCAAGAAATTTTGTAGACGAAATTACGTTGAGCAATTACTCTGTAATAAAAATTTCAGTGGAAGATGTGTGTTGAAACGAAGCGAAGTCGTTAAAGATTTGCTGGATGATCAGAAGGCAGACCTCACACCCGCCGAGAGGCGGTTGTCAGACAGCCTTCTTCGCGATTATCCGGTCGCAGGGCTGCAATCCATCACCAAGCTGGCCGAAGCTGCCGGTGTTTCTACTCCGACGGTTATACGACTGGCTCGCAAGTTGGGTTTCGAAGGCTACCCAGAGATGCAAGCGGCATTGAGGGATGAGGCCAGCGCACAGATCAAGCGTCCGATCCTCAAGCGTGAAGGGTGGCCCTCGGAAAGAAAAGACTCGCCATCATTTCGTGGCTTTGCAGAAGCAGTTTTCGATAACCTATCGCACACGATCGAACGTCTGGACGCCAAGACATTCAATGCAGTTGCGCGCTGTCTGGCTGACCCAAAACGTAACATCGTTTTGTCCGGTGGACGCATAACGCGATCGAATGCTGATTACTTCTTCAACCACCTTCAAATCATTCGCCCGGGCGTATCTCTGCTTTCTCAGTCACCCAATGTTTGGCCTCAGTACCTCTTGGATATGGGACCAAAGTCCGTTCTCGTGGTCTTTGATATTCGGCGATACGAACGGGATTTGGGAAAGTTGGCGAAGCTTGCCCGTGAACAAGGTGCAGTCATTGTGCTTCTGACGGATCAATGGGGCTCGCCGATCTCGAAAATCGCAGACCACACGTTCAACGCTGCCGTTGAAGTGCCGTCCAGCTGGGACTCAACGCTCGGCATCAACCTGATCGTCGAGGCGCTTATCGCAGAAGTTCAGGCCCAGCGTTGGGAAAAGTCCAAAGACCGGATCGAGTCGCTTGAGGACATGTTTCGGGCGACGCGGCTGTTTAGAAAGTGATCAATGCGGGTAAACCGCACCGGGCTGATCCCTTAGACGCGGATCGGTTGATCGAACTGTAACCGGGCGACCATCAATCATCTCCTGCAGACGCGCATAAGTGTCTTCTTCCAGCCGTTCCATGGCCTGTTTTGTCCAGAACGTCAGGTGCGGCAACAGAATGACATTTGGCCGGTCGAAGAGGGGATGGTCGCGGCTCAATGGTTCCCTTGCATGTACATCCAGTCCCGCTCCTCCCAGATGTCCGTTGTCGAGGGCTTGGATTAGCGCATCTTCGTCAATTAATTCACCGCGTGAGACATTAATCAAAAGCGCACCAGCCTTCATCCGCTGTAGCTGTGTGGCGCCGATCAAGTTCTTGGTGTTTGGATTGAGCACAGTGTGAAGCGACACGGCGTCCGAACGTTCGAGTAACACATCCAGGTTCTCAACGCGTTCCACACCACAAGCGTCGAAGACATCATCCGGCTTAAGCGGATCATAAGCGATTACATGTGCTCCAAATCCTGCTCCGGCCATCTGCGCCATCGATTGGCCAATGCGTCCTAATCCCACCAGACCCAATGTCATTCCGGCAATGTCGTCACCCAGCCATCGCTCTTCTGGCCAGGTCCAGCCATTCGCCTGCATCGTATTCATCAAACCCGGAAGTTTGCGCCTGAGCGCCAGCAGCAGAAGGAATGCCCCTTCGGCAACTGTTCGTTCACCATACTCCGGAATGTTTACCACGGTGATCCCACGTTCCTTCGCGGCGATGAGATCAATAGCATCTATCCCGACGCCGTATTTGACGATGCCACGCAGTCGCGCTGCACTTTCGATTACTCGTCGTGTGATTCCGGCATAGCACATAAGCAAAATGTCGGCGTCTCTCACGGCGCTACAAATCTCATCTTCTGATGTTTCATCGGGCAATAGCACAAGCTCGTGCCCGTCGGTCCGCAGCCGGTCATCAAGTGTCGGCAAATAGACCTCAGCGTCGGTGCGGACGATCTTCATTCAGCATCTCGGACTGCGGCTTCCACAATTGTCAGTGCCTGATCAAGTTCGGCTTCGCTAATCGTCATAGGTGGCGACAGCGTGAGCACATTGCTGGCACTCAGCTTGAAAGAAAGACCTTCACTCAGACAGGCATACAAAATGGCTTCGGCCCGGATTGGATCTGGCGTGCGCGCTTTGCGATCCGAAACGATTTCTATGCCAAACATGCAACCGCGGCCGCGGATGTCTCCGACTATGGAGTTCCGCCCCAAGGTTTCGTTCAGTCGATCTCTTGCAAACTTTCCTAGAATATCCGCCTTTTCGACGAGTCCCTCGTCTTCAATAATATCTAATGTCGTCAATGCGGCGCGTGCGGTGACCGGGTTCTTTTCATGCGTGTAATGGCCAATAGCGAAGTCACCAGCCACATCGAGATCTGCGCGCGCTAGGACTGCCGCAATAGGAAGCGCACCGCCGCCAAGTGCTTTTCCAAGGACAATTATGTCCGGTGCTACACCGTCGTGTTCATGTGCAAAAAACCTTCCGGTTTTTCCAAGCCCAGTTGGAATTTCATCGATAATCAGCAGCGTGCCATTCTCTTGCGCGCTTTTTTCAACTGACTGCCAATAACCCTCGGGCGGCACGACCGGCACTGCCCGCATCGGCTCTCCGACTACTGCGGCAATATCGCCCTCGCGCTCAAGCACATATTTGGCCATTCCAGCACATGCCAAATCACACGATTGCGGTCCGGGATGACCATAGGCGCAATGATAACAATGAAACGGTGCAACATGTTCGGATCCTGGAAGTAATGGCCCCGCAATCTGACTGCGGAACGTCGCTTCGCCGCCGACCGACGACGCGCCGAAACCGGCCCCATGGAACGAATCCCAAAATGAAAGAGTTTTGAACCGCCCAGTAGCTGCGCGGGCAACTTTCATTGCTACTTCAACAGCATCAGAGCCACCCGTGGTGAACAAGACTTTTGCCGGCCAAGGAGCAAGCGCGCCAAGGCGCTCCGCAAGCTCAACGGAAACCTCATTCGTAAATCTTCGGGGCGAAAAGGGTAGGGTGTCGAGCTGATCTTTGATTGCGGCAATTAGCCGGGGATGACCGTATCCAATGTGGTGCACAGAATTTCCGTGAAAATCCATGTAACGCCGACCCGAGGTGTCCTCGATCCAAATGCCTTCGGCTTTTCGGATTGTCGAAGCACAAGGCGACGACAAGGACTGGTGCAAGAAGGCATCGGCGTCGCGTGAAAGCAGTTCTTTGGTCTGCTCATTCGATTGCTGATTTACCCAACTGGCGCGTGCTGCAGAGGTATTCGACTCGCCTTCCGTGTGTCGCATTAGCGTGCCTCTTCAAGGTCGAGAAATTGGGTGACGATCCGGTCTTCACCGATCAAGATCAACCCGTATTGGGGCGTCTCATCTTTGGCGACGCAATCATCCCAGTCCCAATTTTGGTACGGCGGCCTGGTTTGGTGCGAGATTGAACGCAAAGTGGAAAACGGCACACTCGAAATTGTCCCGGTAACAC
>JAPPOI010000356.1 GCA_028818055.1 Boseongicola sp. | reverse complement strand
GCTGCTGGCGATTTACTTCCTTGTGTTCTGGGTTGTTCAGCTGCTGTTGCCCGAGACGATCGGCATTCCATTTATCGGCAGCGTCAGCGTTGTGGATGACATTCTGTCCTGGGGTTCGGTGATCCTGTTGGTGGCATTATCGCCATTTCTGATGGTGCCGGTTGCTTCCGCCTTTACCGGCTTCTTTCTGGACGACGTTGCGGATGCTGTTGAAGCCAAGCACTATCCGGCGTTAGGGCCCGCACCACGCGTACCCATGGCGGAAGCCATCCGTGAAGGAGTCGGCTTCCTGGGCGTCCTGATGCTTGCTAACTTATTGGCGTTAATCGTTTATATCGCTTTGGCACCACTGGCACCGTTCATTTTTTATGCGTTGAACGGATACCTTCTGAGCCGAGAGTATTTCCGCATGATCGCCGTCAGGCGATTGGGCCGTACAGGGGCAAAATCGTTGCACCGGCGGCATTTGTTGCCTGTTTGGATAACCGGCGCTCTTATGGCCGTTCCCCTAACTATCCCGGTCGTGAATCTGCTGGTGCCAATTTTGGGCGCGGCGACTTTCACGCACCTGTTCCACAAGTTGGATCAGTGATTATTCTGCGGCTTCGCTGCCCATGCGGTTGAACATGTCAAGGTCTTCGACGGAAATGCCACCCCACAGGATAATTGCCGAGATGGCGATCCAAATCGGGATTGAGATGTAGGTCGTCACCTTCATGCGTTTGCGCATCGAGAAGGAAGAAGACGGCGCACCGGCGGGAGTCCCTTCAACCTTCTCGCCGACGTCACCTTGGGTTTCCAACCGCATTGGCAGGATCAGGAACAGTACCATGAACCAGATGACTGCAAGCAGAACCAGTGCTGAAACGGGTGACATCAGACTTCTTCCAGTTCAACCAGAGTGCCGTTGAAGTCTTTTGGATGAAGGAAGAGAACCGGTTTGCCGTGCGCTCCGATCTTTGGATTTCCGTCGCCGAGCACGCGCGCGCCAGCCGTCGTGAGCTTTAGCGCGGCAGCCGTGATGTCTTCGACTTCGTAGCAGATGTGATGAATGCCGCCTGATGGGTTCTTTTCAAGGAAGCCCGCGATCGGAGAATTATCACCCAATGGATAAAGAAGCTCGATCTTGGTGTTGGGCAGCGTAATGAAAACGACCGTCACGCCATGATCGGGCTCGTCTTGTGGCGGGCCGACTTCTGCACCAAGCGTGTCGCGGTATTGCGCGGCGGCGGCCTCAAGGTCCGGAACGGCGATGGCCACGTGGTTGAGCTTTCCGATCATGTAAGTCTCCTGACGTTTGGCGGGTTATGCCGTGGCCTCAGATTGCGGGCAAGTGACAAGGAGCCGCATTTCGTTGCCTGTTTTAATCCTTCGTTAGCTATGCGGTCGGATGATCGCACGAGTGAAACGTCAGATCAGAAGGAGCGTTGGCAGTGCCCGAAACACTCGAAGACTTTCTGATGAGTCGTCCCCCCACGGCCGAGCGACCCCTTCTTGGTCAGACCGTGTTGATGGTCGAAGATAGCCGTTTTGCCTGCGAGGCACTTCGGATGATTTGCCAAAGGTCGGGTGCACGCATTCGCCGTGCAGATAGTCTTGCATCGGCCGAGCGACATTTGCGCAGCTACCGCCCAGGTATTGCGGTTGTCGACGTCGGATTGCCGGATGGATCAGGACTTGAGCTGATCGAACAACTTACCCATTCGGATTCCCCGATCTCGGTGGTTTTGGGCATTTCAGGTGACGACATGCTTGAACCGGACGTGATGGCCGCAGGCGCACATGGATTTTTGAGCAAGCCGATCACTTCGATCATGGCGTTCCAGCAAGCCATTTTGACCCACCTGCCGAACAATGCCCGCCCGTCGAAACTGAGATCCGTCGACGTCGACCGGGTTGAACCAGATCGCATCGCGCTAAGGGACGATTTCGCATTGGCGGCAGAATTGCTGACGCCCAATTCCGACGAAGCAACCCTGGATTACCTGATGACTTTCCTGATCGGCGTTGCGAAAAGCGCGCGTGATGCGGTGCTTGAAGCCGCGGTGGATGACGTCGTGACGGCGCGTGGGTCGGGAAAACCGCTCTCTGCTGCCAAACTGAAAGCGATCGGTCAGATGATTGATGAACGATTGAACGCGACCGAACCGGTCTGAGCGAAGTCTAATTGCAAATTGGCAAATGTTCGCATAATGTTCCACTGGTGTTGAGGGAGCGGACAATCCATCATGTTGGCCATGGGGCAGGACGCAGCGCAAGATCTGGGAAATTTCCTGAACGGCGACCGGTTTGGGACCGTTCTGGCTGATCCGCCGTGGCGGTTCGTGAATCGCACCGGCAAAGTTGCGCCCGAGCACAAGCGCCTTGCCCGATATCCAACAATGGAACTGGATGAGATTTGCGCGTTACCCGTCGCCGAGCATCTTGAAGATCGTGCACATTGTTATCTTTGGGTGCCGAATGCACTTTAGCCCGAAGGATTGCAGGTTCTGAATTCCAGGGGCTTCGAGTACAAATCAAACATCATTTGGCACA
>JAPPOI010000147.1 GCA_028818055.1 Boseongicola sp. | reverse complement strand
CCATACACCAGATCGGTGATGAACTGTCGGGCAAACTTCGCGAACTCGGCCTGATCGTCCAGTACGTTCTCGAGGTCTTCAAGCGTACCGCCTGCCTGTGCCTCCATGAAACCACGCCACAGGTTTATGACGTTCTCTGCACCTTCCGGCAGCTCGCGACCCGTCGCAAGTTTGCGCACGAGGTAACCAGCGGCAACAGAAAGCGGGGCTTCGCTGTTATCCCTAATCTGCGCATAACCTTTGCGCTCACTTTCATGCGCGATGCGGGCATCAATGTTTCCGGCCGTTCCCGGCATCGCCTTGGCGCCCACAGCTTCGCATCTGGCAACTTCCATCGCGTGATAAATCTCGCGTGCCAGTTCACCGGTTGGCACGTACCGCTCAAATGTTGCGTCGTTGTGAAATTTGCGGCGCAGCGCATAGCCATCTGCGGTGCCTCGGGCGAGCAATACCTCGTCTTTTGTCATCCGGCGCGTGACTTGCGGCAAGCGAACGGTGTCCGTGGACATACCCGGTGGGTCCACCGAATAGCTGACGTTCAGCTCGGGGTCGTCAGCAATCACCTTGGTTGCTTCCGCCAAGGCCTTTTTGAACGGATCTGCTGGGTTGTCGTTCTGGCTCATGGGTTTCCTAAATCACCATGATCCGAGAGTGACAAGGGGTTTAGCCAAGCATCAGGCTGCGACACGCCCCGATTTCGGCGTCTGAGCGCGCCAGGGCCCAAGCGGCGTCCTGTCGATCTTCATTGAAAGTCGCGCGTGTCAGAAGCACGGCCTGCGCCTGTTTCGCTTCGATCCGATATGCCAAGACCTGTCGTGCAGCATCTTCAGGCATCACTGCCTCAAGAAGAGAAATCATCGCAGCCCGCTCGTTTTGCGTTCGATTGGCGTCAGGATCGGAAAACAGCCATTGATGTTCCATCAATGCCGAAAGCCTGCCTGCGCAATCGGCAAAGGTTTTCACGTGCGCGTCGCTGGCGTTTGTTTGCCCGACGGAGAGGATGCCCATAATCAGGGCCCAGCTATAGGTTTTTATTCTGCCCATGCATTGAGCTTGGAGGCAAAAAACCTGCAAATCAATTAATCATTTAGAAAACTCGCCGAAAACCTACCGCGCTGATCACACAGAAAAAACCGCCGCAAAGGCAGGCTTAGCGGCGGCGATTCAAATGAATTGGACGTGCGGTACGTCAGATGGCGATGCTTGCGGCGCTTTCCGGAAGCTCTTCGTCGAAGCAACGCTGGTAGAACTCAGCAACCGTTTGACGCTCAAGTTCATCACATTTGTTGAGGAACGAAAGGCGGAAGGCGTAGCCAACAGACCGCAGAATTTCTGCATTCTGTGCCCAAGCGATAACTGTTCGCGGAGACATAACGGTTGAAAGGTCGCCATTCATGAAAGCTGTGCGCGTCAGGTCAGCGACGGTCACCATCTGGTCGACCGTTTTGCGACCTTTTTCGGTGTTGTAATGCGGAGCCTTCGACAAGACGATTGCCGCTTCCGCGTCGTGGCTGAGATAGTTCAACGTCGCGACCAATGACCAACGGTCCATCTGGGCTTGGTTGATCTGCTGAGTGCCGTGGTAAAGACCGGTCGTGTCCCCCAGACCAACAGTGTTCGACGTCGCAAACAGGCGGAACGATGGGTGAGGGTGGATCACTTCGTTTTGGTCCAGAAGCGTCAACTTGCCGTCAACTTCAAGAACACGCTGGATCACGAACATCACGTCGGCACGCCCTGCGTCGTATTCGTCGAATACAATCGCTGTTGGGTTGCGAAGGGCCCACGGCAGGATGCCTTCGTGGAATTCGGTGTACTGAACGCCGTCTTTGATTTTGATGGCGTCTTTGCCGATCAGGTCGATCCGGCTGATATGGCTGTCCAAGTTTACCCGGACACACGGCCAATTCAGGTGAGCGGCCACCTGTTCGATGTGGGTCGATTTACCGGTGCCGTGATAGCCTTGGATCAACACGCGTTTGTTGAACTGGAAGCCGGCCAAGATGGCGAGCGTCGTGTCGGGATCAAATTTGTAGGTAGGATCGATTGCCGGCACACGATCACCGGCTTCGGCGAAACCCTTCACCTTCATATCGGTTTCGATGCCGAAGGTTGCGCGTACATCGATTTCTTCAGTTGGTTTTGCGTTTGTTTCGCTGCGCATATCGTCCATCACTGATCCCTGTCTCTAAACGGAGGCTGGGCGCCGGTGCCTCACGTGCCTGATTATTTAAATGGGTGCAAGCGAAAGGCGAACGAAACCTGTATTGAGCATTAGATCGAGTTTACGTTTTTTTGAAACAATTGTGCAAAGTTGCAAGCCGAGCCGCCGTTTCGTGTCCCGAAATTGTGAGTGAGCCGGTTAATCAGTACTGCGCCCCGTCCGAATGGCGGGGCGCTTTCTTGTTTTGTGACAAGGAATGCGCGCGAACGTGATTTTTCTGTGAGGTCGGTCATCGTGTAGATGTCTTCGCAAAGATACGAGGGTGTCATGGATAGACGTACATTTTTGATTGGAACCTCTGCTGCCTTGGGCGCGATGTCAGTTTCCATGCCTGCACTGGCCGCAGGATTTGAAGTTGAGCGCACCGACGACGAGTGGCGCGCAATGCTGACGAAGCTAGAATACAAAGTGATGCGCAGAGAAGGTACAGAGCGTGCTGGCTCAAGCCCTCTAGATCAAGTTTACGATCCAGGCGTCTATCACTGCCGCGGCTGTGACCTTGCCGTGTACTCGTCCAAGCACAAATATGACAGCGGAACTGGCTGGCCATCCTTTTGGCAAAGCTTGCCGGATGCCGTTCGTACCAAGCCCGACAGAAAACTGCTACGCGTCCGTACCGAGGTCCATTGCCGTCGTTGTGGTAGCCATTTTGGCCACATCTTCGATGACGGGCCGCAGCCGACAGGCAAACGGCACTGTCTAAATGGTGTCAGCCTCGTTTTCCGGGCAGCCTAAGGTCTGCACAAACGCTCGACGTTCGGACAACAGCATCTGCGCGTTGAATCTCGAATGATCTAGGGAAGACGCTTCATCCCGCGTCGAAATCCCCTCCGAGCTTGTTTGCTCACCGCCGCTTCTGGACCCACCTCTGGAAGCGGCGGACCTCGTTAGGTCTGGAAGTTTCGACTGTCTTTTATCTGATCCCAAGCCCAAACAACCTCAGAAAGTTGTTCTTCATGGCTGCGGTCGCCGCCATTCATGTCCGGGTGAAGGACTTTGATCAGGGCTTTATACGACTTGCGAATTTCGGCTTTCGTCCAATGGTCCTTAGCTTCAAGGATGTCCAAAGCACGACGCTCGGTGGGGGGCAGCTTTCGCGTGCCGGTAATTGATTTACCAGGATTGCGGGTCGCGTTTTCACCCAAGATTTGATGGGCATCGTCCACGCCAAGCCGCGCCCAAGCCTTCTGTTCGACGCCACGCTTACCAAACGGCTTGGTTTCCCGTTCCCAAACGCGGTCTTTGTCGACCTGAGCTGCGAATTCTTCTTCAGTGCTTCCGTTGAAGAAATTCCATTTCAAATTGTATTCCCGAACATGGTCTTTGCAGAACCATAGGAAATCATCCAAATCGTCCGGAGATTTCGGCGCCCGATACTGGCCAACTTCTTCGCATCCGGGATGATCGCAGTTCCGAGTCGAGGTCTCAAATGCACCAGACATGCCGCGCCGCGTGCGGGCACGTTTCTTCTTGTCTGCAGAGACACTCAGGTCAAAACCAAATGGATCGTCACTCATCTGCGAAGTCCTCTTTCCGACTCGGACCCGGAAGTTTACCGTTCTCAGCCAGAGATTGAAGAGGCCGAGGCAAAAAATGTTGGTTTCAGAAGAAATGCGCCAGTTACTCCAAGACGCATTTTCACCAGAGGAATTAGAGATCGTGGATGAAAGCGAGATGCACCGCGGTCACGCCGGATATCAGGAGGGGGGTCAAAGCCACTTCCGCATCAAAATGGTGAGTCAGAATCTTTCTGGATTGAGCCGATTGCAGAAGCATCGGGCGGTCCACGAGGCGCTGGGCGCCGACCTCATAAGTCGGATCCACGCACTGGCACTGGATTTGAAACCTTAGTCTTGCTGTTCAAGATTTCGCGACAGCGGAGGTTCGGGCCGACTATCGGGCTCCGGTGACGTCAACGTCAGCGTCGGCATCGAACGCGGCCGCTCATCAGACGGCGCGATCTCTTCTTCCAGTGCCACGACTTCAGCGGTTTCGCGGCGGAACACCAAGACGTTCTGATACGTTGTCTGCGACCCGGTCAGGCCCTTGCGTTCGTCACAGGGCAACGTTTCTGCACGGACGTATTCCCAGCCTTCACTCGCCTGTGCGTTGAGAACATCTGTCATTGATAATGCGAAGCGATCAGCAGTGGATTTGACGCCTTTGGCTTTGGTGCCCTGATTTGGCGCTGCAATTGTCAGATATTCGTATCGTTTCATGACTGTCGAGACCCCTGTTTGACGGTACAAGTACAGCGCCAACATGGCCGCATGCAATCCCGCAGAAAGAGATTCGCCTGATTCTGCCGATCAGTGGGCTTTGCTGCTGTGCAGCATTGTCGATGCCGAAAGAATGGGCAAATCGCGAAACAATTTACAGTTGTGCCACATATTGTTGCGTCGATTCCTCCGAAATATGAGAATATTGCGTCTAAAATGCTAGTAAATCATGGCAGAAATGATATGTTACATGAGCCGAGAGGGGTATCTCGGTGGGTATTTTTTGTGACGGGGGGTTTCTCAGGTGAAACTTTCAACGACTTTTAAGGCCATCGCGGTCGCAGGGCTTTTGCCGTTCGCGGCGCAAGCGTCGTCCGTTTCGATCATCGAAACTGGCGTTGATGAAGGCACCGATGGTTATCTGACTGGCGAGAACGTCATCGACGTGTTTGCCGGAGCGAGCTTCAACGGAAGCTTCTTGTTCGATGATTTCGTGTTTCCTGAGTATACAGTCTCGGAAGCTGCGGCTGTAAGCGGATCGGTGGCTCCGACTGTTGAGAATTTCAACGCGAATGTCGTGGATCGCATTCAGTTTCGCCTTGAAAACAATAGTACGGAAGACGCGGATGTCGTCGTTTGGAAGGGCAACGCCAACGTAGAAAACTATGGTTTCTATGGTGGTGTCGACGTTTGGTTTAACGGTCTGGGTTCTTACGAGCCGATCGTTGGCAACGTACCCTTCAATGAGTCAATTATGATTGGCGCTGGAGAGTCTGTTCTGCTCACGTTTGAATGGAATTTGAGCTCTTTGATACCTTTGCGGGTTGCTAACGGTGGTTCAGCCTATCCGTCATTTGATCTGAACTTCACAGTCGGCGTGTCCGAAGTGCCAGTACCAGCAGCAGGCTTCTTGCTACTTGCCGGTCTCGGCGGCTTCGCTGCCCTGCGTCGCAAGCAGAAGTAAACCCGTCACTTCAAAAATCGCTAAAAGGCGGCGCTTGCGTCGCCTTTTCTGATTCTGGACCTGCTTTGGAACTTTAAAGACCCAATTTTGCAGAAACGATTTCGTTCACTGCCTTTGGGTTCGCCTTGCCACCTGTGGCTTTCATCACCTGGCCAACGAACCAGCCCGCCAGTTTCGGATTGACCTTGGCCTTTTCAACCTGAGCTGGATTGTCTGCGATAATCTGGTCGACGGCAGCCTCGATAGCGCCGGTATCCGTGACCTGCTTCATCCCGCGTGCTTCCACGATCTCTTCGGGATCGCCGCCTTCGGTATAAACAATCTCGAAAAGATCCTTGGCGATCTTGCCAGAGATTGCGTCTGAAGAGATCAGACCGACAATCTTTCCCAGCTGATCGGGGCTGACGGGGCTATCTTTGATGTCTGTGTCGTCTTTCTTCAGACGACCAAACAGTTCGTTGATGACCCAGTTGGCCGCCAGTTTTCCGTCACGACCATCCGCGACCTTTTCAAAATATGCGGCGTCTTCGACTTCGGCCGTCAGGACGCTGGCATCGTATTCGGTCATGCCATAGTCGCTGACGAAACGCGCCTTCTTGGCGTCGGGCAGCTCTGGCAGTCCCGCCTGAATGTCATCGACCCAAGCCTGTTCAATCTCAAGCGGCAATAGATCAGGGCATGGGAAGTAGCGATAGTCGTGAGCTTCTTCCTTAGAGCGCATCGAACGCGTTTCGCCCTTATCTGGGTCGTAAAGTCGTGTCTCTTGGTCGACGCTTCCACCGTCTTCCAGAATGCCTATCTGCCGACGTGCTTCGTATTCGATGGCCTGCTGGATGAACCGCATCGAGTTCATGTTCTTGATCTCGCAGCGCGTCCCAAGATGCGAGAAGTCCTGTGTTTCCTGATACTTCTCGTAATCGCCAGGACGGCAGACGGAAACGTTGACGTCTGCACGCAGGTTGCCGTTTTGCATGTTGCCGTCGCAAGTGCCGAGATAACGCATGATCTGGCGCAGTTTCCCGACGTATGCTGCGGCTTCTTCCGGGCCACGGATATCCGGGCGGCTGACAATCTCCATCAAAGCAACGCCCGTGCGGTTAAGGTCCACAAATGACATGTGCGGGTCCATGTCGTGGACCGACTTGCCGGCATCCTGCTCAAGGTGAATCCGTTCGATCCGGACTTTGCGCGCAACGCCTGCGCCCATGTCGACCAGCACTTCGCCCTCGCCAACGATTGGATGGTAGAGCTGGCTGATCTGGTAACCCTGCGGAAGGTCGGGATAGAAATAGTTCTTTCGATCGAACGCGCTTGTCAGATTGATCTCGGCCTTTAGCCCAAGACCAGTGCGCACAGCTTGGGCCACGCAAAATTCGTTGATGACGGGAAGCATCCCCGGCATTGCAGCATCAACAAACGCGACATTGGCGTTTGGCTCTGCTCCAAAAGCGGTTGAGGCACCCGAAAAAAGCTTTGCATTTGAAGCGACTTGCGCGTGGACCTCAAGTCCAATGACCAGTTCCCAGTCGCCGGTCGCACCGGCAATGACTTTGGGTTTTGGGGCTTCGAATGTCAGGTCCAACATCATGGTCTCCACTGCAACGCTCGGGTTTTAAGCGAGGTCGGCACATGCCGCAAGACACTTCGTCCAAGGTAGAATTTGCCGTGTTGTCCGCAAAGCTACGGTGGCAAGATTCCACCCATTAACGCTGAAACAGACTTTGCAAATTCATGATAACAAATGATAATCAGCCAGGCGGGGGAGAAGGAACAACATGCACCGATATCCCCGCTACGTTTTTGGAACATTTGTGATCGTACTTGCGTTGACGGGCTGTAGCTCAGAGGACGAGGCGCAAAAGCGCGCAGAAGCTACATTCACAACTATTCGCTGGGATGGAGCCGAAGGCAGCGAAGAATGGACGGCTTCGGCTTTTGCCGCGCTAGATGACCATGCATCTCCGCTTGTCGAAATGGTTCCGGAAGACATCGACACATATTGCCCGGCGTATCCCGATCAAAGCGAGGAAAGCCGCAAGGTGTTCTGGACGAACTTGATTGCGTCGTTGTCGTTTCACGAAAGTACGTGGAGGCCTGACGCTGCGGGCGGCGATGAAAGCTGGTTTGGATTGCTACAAATTCTTCCTGCAACGGCCGAAGGGTATGGGTGTGCTGCGCAATCTTCCGAAGAACTGAAAGATGGCGCCGCGAATGTGGCCTGCGCACTTCGGATCATGGCCGTAACCGTTCCACGCGATGGGGTGGTTTCCCGAGATTTCAAAGGCGTGGCAGCGGATTGGGGGCCCTTCCATCAACGCCGAAAGCGCCGAGACATCCAAAGATACACAAAGTCTTTGCCGATATGCCGAACGTAAAGTTGAAGGCCTTCTTGGTCTGTGCCGCTGTTTGGTCTTCAGCATTGACGGCTGGCGAGCACCAAGATGAAATCGAAATTCTAACCTCGCCCGTTCCAGCGGTCCGAGACGCAAGTTTCCCTCGGGCGAGATGGGAAAGGCGTGATGACGGGCCACTTTGGACGCGTGTGTCTGTGTCGGCGGTCCAAACGCATGGATCAGCGCTTTTATACACAGTTCCCAAAGACATCGCGGACTGGTGTCCCGCCTATCCAGGCAATTCGCCGTCGGACAGGGCAGCATTCTGGGCCGGATTCATCTCAACGCTGTCGCGCTATGAAAGCACCTTCAATCCGCGCGCGGTGGGTGGCGGTGGCCGTTGGTTCGGGCTTTTGCAAATTTACCCGCCCACCGCGGAATTTCGCGATTGTCGGGTTCAGACAGGCGAAGAACTTAAAAGTGGCCCGGCCAACTTGAACTGTGCGGTTCGTATCATGGCCATAACAGTTCCGAGGGATCAGGCGATTTCCACGAAAGACAGCCGGTGGCGCGGGGTGGCGGCTAATTGGGGCCCCATCCGGAATGATTGGATGCGGCGCGATATGCAGCGCTACACGCGCCGACAGGTCTATTGCAGGGATTTGGCCGACGTAAGACCCGCTCCACGGCCTTGATCAAGCAACCGCGGCTTTTGTCTCGGGTGGCGCATAGAGTGTCGCAGAGCTGAGCCGAGGCGTCCCATTGCGGCCAAAGGTTTCGCGCAGAAGGTCACGAATACTATCAACTTCACGGTCCCAGATGCGCGGATAGATGACACTCAAGTCTCGTTGAATAAGCGAGTCAAACGCTGACAACAAAACCCGTTTGTCGCCGTCCTTTGCGAATTCGGCCTCGTTTGCAAGTACGGCCGTCGCCCAATTGACTTCCGCCTGCGTTGCACTTGAACGCGCAAGGTCCATCAATCCGCCAGCAAGCGACGAAATGTCGACCTGTGCCCGGAAGTCTGCATCTTCGGCAATCGCGGGAAGGACGCATAGCGCGTACCCGCCATGACCCAATGTGCCCTCGGTGCGATCCCGTGCGCGTTCCGCTTCGGCAAGGATCAGGTCAGCCTTACCTTCGTTTTGGCGCATCAAGATCGGAATATGGTGTGCGTAGATCGCGGGGTCTGATGGATCGAGATCGATCCAGTCCTCGAACGCGGGCTCTATGCGCGAACCACCGTCTGGCATGCCAAGTGCCAGATCATAAAACGACGAAGCAAGAAGCGGTGACATGTATTCGACCGGGTCGAAGCCACTCAATACTGTCTCAGCCTGTAAATAGTGGTGAGCCATTTGGCGCCAGGCCTGCTTTTGAGCTGCCGGTGGCCAAAAGTCGGCGTTGCAGGTTTCGGCCATCATGATGTGCGCACGGGCTGCCAACACAGCGAGGATGTGGTCGCTTGGATCAGCTCGATGGCGCTCCATGAAACGCGCCACTTCTTTTTCTGCTATTTCCAGATCGGCCAGTGTTTGCCGTGGTGCTTTGTCAAGGAGTGAGCGAAGACCAGTAAGGCAGGTCTCAATTCCAATGTCGTGATAGCGCTCGCCACCTGGTGCAGCCTCTAGCCGGCGTTCCCAGTCGGCGATCTCTTCCGCCAAAGTCGCCCAATCCTGAGAAACAGCAAGATGGCTGACACGGTTCATGACCGCAGCACGATCGACTTGATCCGGGTCGTGTTGCACCACTGGGATCTTTTCTTCTCGAGGCACGTTAGGTCCAACCGGTGGATTGCTTTCAACCTCGCGAAGTTTGGCTTTTCTCTGCTTTAACGACCCGATGGTCAGCGCGCCAAGAAGTGTAAGTGAAAAGGCCAAGCCGACCGGACCGGTCAGCGTGTCGATCAGGCGATCAGCCACAATTTGAGGACTAATATCCATGAGTTTGGCGCTCGTTTCGAAACGAGACGAGTTTTCCCGGATTTTTCGGCAACTTTATGGCGAAAAACTGAAATATATGGCGCTTTAGCGCGCCCAGCTTGGCCTTCTGGTGTTTTGCACCAGTGAAACCGACGGCGCATGACGTCCGCCGAGCGAAAGAGTAGCCTTTCGAAGTAGCTCGATACCTTCTTCCGATTGCGTTGGAAGAGCAGACGGAGAAATGGATTCCCCAACGGTCACACGGTAAGGCTGACGATCCTTGTTCAGCGTTTCGTGGAACAAAGTGATGTCTCTTAATGTCGGGTGAATAAAGTCGAACAGATAAAAGAGCGCTGAGTTCCGCGCACGAATATTGACCGGAATTACGGGCAAATCGAACTTCCGGGCGATCATTGCAGCCGAGGGCATCCATTCGCGTTCGAAAAGATTTAGGCCGCGGCGCTTTGCAAGTCTTCCGGAGGGGAAGATGATGCCCATTCTTTCTTGATCGATGGCTTGCGTGGTATAGCGCATCGTTTCACGGGTTTTTCCGTGGCTACGTTTGTCTTTCCGCCACTCCACAGGAGCAATCATGCTGTCGAACTGTGGAAGCAGGCGCAAAATGTCCGAGTTTGCATAAATGAAGAGGTCTGGACGAAGCGGCCAGATCAAATGGTGCAACATGATGCCGTCAGCGATACCGGTCGGGTGATTTGCAACAATGAGCGCAGGGCCTTGGCGTGGAATGTTCTCAAGCCCCGTCACCTCCACGTCACGCGCAAGAATGCCGGCAACGTGGTGCATGATGTGATCAGTTGGCCAGTCTTTATAAAGCTCGCCCAAAGTGAGCGTGCGATCATAGCCCAACAAGGACATTAACGTCGGGCGAGCAATTTGAGCTAAAACACGGTCCTGAAAAAGCCACGGAGCGCGTTCAGCGATCAGAGGGTCAATCCGGTCTTTCATGGCAGCAACAAAACAATAAAACGCAACATTAAGATGACATGAGCTTACCATGACTTAAGCAGCCCTACAGTGAATTGCGATAGGTCAACCAATTCGCGCTGAAATTTGCCAAAAAGGTCAAAGAATGGTTCGTTTGACGTCCAAACCTTGGTTTTCGAGAATACTATCAATTTGACGGCCCGGCGGCATGCAAGGTGCTGGGATATATAGTTTTTGCCCGTTGCGCATCGTGATGCGAGCTCTTTGCGACAGATCGAAGTTTGTTTTCAGATGAACAAGGTCAATTTCGCTGATCTGCGCGGATTCACGCCTTGGGCCGGTGTGCCAGCTAATGAATTCCGGAGTTATCAGAAGTTGTGATTCCGTGTCTTTGACAAGGTCCCAGACCGCAGGGAGCAAAAGAAGTACGAGCACAAACAATATGACCGGGTGTGGGTTCAACAGAGTCCCCACCACCAAAATCACAAATGCAGCAATCAGCACCGTGGCAATTGCTCCAGGGCTGCGGGCCCGCCGTTTGAACTCGAAGTCGGTTTTCATGACTTCGAGTTGCACCGGAGCGCTTAAGAAGGCAAGTCATCAGATATGAAAGCCAAATCGAAATCGGACTTACCTTCGAAAATTTGTGAAACCTGTGGACGACCTTTTGACTGGAGGAAGAAGTGGGCGCGGCATTGGGACGAGGTGAAGTACTGTTCGAAGCGCTGTCGAATGATGAAAAGCCGTTAATCTGGTAAATTGGATAGAAAAACATACCAATTTGCTTGAATCGCGTCTGAATCTGACCTAATTCGCAGCAACGACTAAATGTGGAGGGCCAAAGATGGTGCAACGAGAAACGAAATTCGGCCTGTCGGTCGATCCGGTTTTGGCAGATTTCATCGATGGAGAGGCCCTTCCTGGTACTGGGGTAGGCTCGGATGATTTTTGGTCGTCATTTGCAAGCATCGTGTCGGACTTGGCTCCGCGAAATGCAGAGCTGATCGCGAAACGCGAAGACTTGCAGAGCAAGATTGATGCATGGCATCGCGCAAATCCCGGTCTGATTGCTGACCACAACGCCTATCAGTCGTTCTTGAAGGAAATTGGATATTTGGTTCCAGAAGGGGACGACTTCGAGATCGAGACCAAGAACGTCGATCCCGAGATTGCAACGACTCCGGGTCCACAGCTGGTCGTACCGATCACAAATGCACGATATGCTTTGAACGCGGCGAACGCGCGTTGGGGCTCACTTTACGATGCACTTTACGGAACCGATGCTTTGGGTGATTTGCCCGAAGGAAAAGCCTACGATCCGGCGCGAGGTGCTCGGGTAATTGAA
>JAPPOI010000437.1:8687-11968 GCA_028818055.1 Boseongicola sp. | reverse complement strand
CTGTTGCATCGGTGGAAGCCAAACCGGGTACTCGCAATCCATCACCGCCATTCATGACGTCGACCCTTCAGCAGGAAGCAAGCCGAAAGTTTGGATTCGGTGCGCGTCAAACTATGCAGGTTGCGCAGCGGCTTTACGAGGCCGGACACATTACTTATATGCGGACCGACGGCATCGATATGGCGCCAGAAGCGGTTCACGCGGCGCGCGATGCGATCAAGGAACGCTATGGCGCCGAATATGTGCCCGGCAGCCCGCGCATGTACAAGAACAAGGCGAAGAATGCGCAAGAAGCGCATGAGTGTATCCGCCCGACCCGGATGACTGCCGATACCGAAAGCCTGAAGCTGGCTGATCCGGATCAGCGACGGCTTTATGACCTGATCTGGAAACGGACACTTGCCAGCCAAATGGAAGCAGCCCGGCTTGAGCGAACGACGGTGGATATCGGCAGCGCCGATGGCCAGGTTGGCCTTAGAGCAACCGGTCAGGTCGTTCTCTTTGACGGGTTCATTCGCGTTTATGAAGAAGGCCGCGACGACCAAGTTGTGGACGATGACGACAAGCGCCTGCCGCAGATCATGCAAGGCGAAGGCGTCGACAAGTCGTCGGTCACTCCTGAACAGCATTTCACGCAACCGCCGCCGAGATATACCGAAGCGACACTGGTCAAGCGCATGGAAGAGCTGGGGATCGGGCGTCCGTCGACTTACGCATCAATCGTGACGACGATCCAGGACCGCGGCTACGTCCGTAAAGAAAAGAACCGCTTGTTCCCGGAGGATAAAGGACGATTGGTCACGATCTTCCTTATCAATTACTTCCGCAAATATGTCGGCTATGAATTCACCGCCAACTTGGAAGAAGAGTTGGACGATATCACTGCAGGTGATCGCGAATGGCAGGACGTGTTGGGTCGATTCTGGCGCGACTTCAAGGCCGCCATTGAGGAAACCTCGGAACTTCGCATAACGGAAGTTCTTGAAAAGATTAACGAAGTTTTGGAACCGCACCTGTTTCCACCCACGGAGGAAGGTGGCGATCCGCGGCTTTGTCCGAATTGCGGAGCTGGACGACTTTCCATGCGGACGGCCCGATCCGGTGGCGCATTCATTGGATGTTCGAACTATCCTGAGTGCCGGTACACCCGTGCATTTGGACCACCGGGCTCAGAGCCCGAAAGCGCAATTCCGCCTGAAGGTAAGATGCTGGGCACGGACGAGGGCGACCAGATCTGGGTGCACAAAGGGCGCTTTGGTCCTTATGTGCAACGCGGCGAAGTGTCGGACGACAATAAAAAACCGCCGCGCCAGTCGATCCCTAAAGAATGGCCTCCGGAGGATGTCGAGCTTGAAACGGCTGTCAAATTGTTGGCTTTGCCGCGCCTGATTGGCCCGCATCCTGACGATGGTGTGCCGATCTGGGCGAACATCGGTCGGTATGGCCCCTATTTGAAGTACGCAGAATCCACCAGCGATCGGGGCGGCGTGAATGCCAACCTTGAGAGTCTAGACGAAGTCTGGACGGTTGGAATGAACCGCGCTGTCGAGTTGATCGCCGAAAAGGTGGCATCTCGTGGTGGCCGTGGACGCCAGGCCAAGACGCTGAAAGAGCTTGGGGATCATCCAAATGACGGTGGCGTAGTTTCCATCATGGACGGCAAGTATGGTCCCTACGTGAAGTGGGAAAAGATCAACGCGACGTTGCCGAAAGAAACCGATCCCGAAACAGTCACGATGGAAATGGCCGTTGAATTGATCGATGCAAAAGCTGCCACGAAGGGCAAAAAGAAGACAGCTCGGAAGAAAAAAGCCAGCTAGGCGCGGTCGGGCAGCAAACCTATCGAACGCGTCAGAGGCCCATTTAGTCTTTCCGCGCTGAATTTCGAAGTCAGCGCACCCGGACTTGAAATCTCGGCACATGTTGCGATTAAATCATCGACCGATTTCTCAGGATGCGCGGCCTTTGCTTCGGCAATCAGCGACATAAACCCCATGGTCAGCGTTGCGTTATATTTCTCGGGAACACCGGCAATCTCCGTGAGAGTTCTTAACCCTTTTGCATAAAGAGCTAGGGCTTCAAAAAACTCATACTCGTCCAAAGCTGCAAAGGCGGCTGCTACGTGATTGCGATGACTGAAGGCCGCCGGATCGACCGATCCGGCTATCAACTCGTCGAGAAGCTGTTTTCCAGACGTCATTCTTCACTTAGCCTGTGGCTGTCCTCGGCTGTGAGCGTCAGATCGTAAACATCTTTGAGCTGCTGGGCCTTCTTCAAAGTGTGATCAGAAAACGGTGCCTTTCCGTCCAATGCATGAAGAAGCACACCCTCAACAACTTCGGCTGCAGACATATCCAGATGTTCAGCCAGCCCTTTTACGACTTTAAGAAGTCGCTTCTCGAGGCGAAGACCAGTCTGTACGCGTTCCACTTTCATGAAGCCAATGTAAAGTTCCACTACTTTGGTGTCAAGGTACCAAGATAGCAAGAATTGCCGCGCTGCGGCGATTGACTCTCTGCGGACCCGGCGTCACACATCGGGAACCGGAACGCGGGAGGAATTGATGAAGAAAGTCTACGCTAATGCGAGCGAAGCCCTTGAAGGGCTTTTGCGCGATGACATGCTGGTTGCGAGCGGCGGTTTCGGGCTGTGCGGCATCCCTGAGCTGCTTCTTGAGGCCATAAAACAAAGTGGCGTCAAAAACCTGACATTTGCCTCTAATAACGCGGGCGTCGATGACTTTGGGATCGGAATTCTGCTTCAGACAAAACAAGTGAAGAAGATGATCTCATCCTATGTTGGTGAGAACGCCGAGTTTATGCGTCAGTATCTTTCCGGCGAACTTGAGCTTGAATTCAATCCGCAAGGCACCCTAGCCGAACGGATGCGGGCTGCTGGATGTGGCATCCCCGGTTTTTACACCAAAACAGGTGTTGGCACGGTGATTGCCGAGGGGAAAGAGCACAAGGAATTCAACGGCGAGACCTATATTCTGGAAGAAGGGATTTTTGCCGATTTGTCGATTGTGAAAGCTTGGAAAGCCGACGAAACGGGCAACCTTGTCTTCCGCAAGACCGCGCGCAACTTCAATCCACCCGCTGCGATGTGCGGCAAGGTCTGCGTGGCTGAGGTGGAAGAGATTGTGCCGACAGGGTCGCTTGACCCCGACGGGATTCACTTACCCGGAATTTACGTACATCGTCTGATCCAAGGCGAGCACGAAAACCGCATTGAACAGCGCACTGTCCGCCAGAGGGAGTAAGCATAAAGCCTTGGGATCG
>JAPPOI010000437.1:0-8677 GCA_028818055.1 Boseongicola sp. | reverse complement strand
AGAACTTGAAGACGGCATGTATGTGAACCTCGGGATCGGGATCCCGACGCTTGTGGCCAACTATGTCGGCGACAAGGACATTACGCTGCAGTCAGAGAATGGCATGCTTGGAATGGGCCCCTTCCCTTTTGAGGGTGAAGAGGACCCGGATCTGATCAATGCCGGCAAGCAGACAATTACCGAGCTGAAGCGCACGGCGTACTTCGACAGCGCTCAGTCGTTTGGCATGATCCGCGGCGGCAAGATTGCGGCTGCGATCCTGGGTGCAATGGAAGTGTCGGAACAGGGTGATCTGGCGAACTGGATGATCCCCGGAAAGCTTGTGAAAGGCATGGGCGGCGCGATGGATCTGGTGGCTGGTGTTGGCCGGGTCATTGTCGTGATGGATCACACGAACAAGCACGGCGAAAGCAAAGTGTTGAAAGAGTGCACGCTTCCGCTGACTGGCAAAGGCGTTGTTGACCTGATCATCACCAACCTTGGCGTGCTGGAGGTTGGCCACAAAGGTTTGCACATTCTGGAAACGGCCCCAGACGTGACGCGCGACGACATTCGTGCTGCAACAGAAGCGACGATTGTCTGACATCCGCAAAGAAGTTTCGGGTGCCAAGGGGCGTTTCGTGCTCGTGGCGCCCGAAGGCGAGGCCGAATTGACGTACTCACGAGCCTCTCCGACGCTTGTCGTTGCAGATCACACTGCAGTCCCGGATGCCATGCGTGGCACCGGTGCTGGCTTGGCTTTGGTCGAGGCTTTGATCGCCGATGCGCGCGTCGAAGGCTACAAGATCATGCCGCTTTGCCCGTTCGTGAATGCCGAACGCAAAAAACATCCTGAATGGGCCAACGCTTTCAACGTCTGAGACCTGTGCACGTTCTCTGCACACAATGGCCGCAAGACTGTTCATAATTTCGAAACAGCTTCATATTGTCGCCTGAATTGACCTTTAGCTGCGTGGCAATGAACATGACTCTCTCGTCACCAAAACGCAGCACTGCATCGACCTCGGCGGCACAGCGCCGTCGGGATTCTCTGTTGCTTTTTGGGCTTCTCGGCCTCGTGGCGATTGGGTTGGGTGGATTGATTGCCGCGACCGGATGGCGTGAAACGCTGGAAGGGCTCAAGAAAATCACCCTTCTCCAGTTTGCGGTACTTCTTGCACTCAGTCTGGTGAACTACGGATTTCGCGCGCTGCGCTGGCATCTGTTTGCCGCAAAACTGGGTTTGCCAACGACACTTAAGCAGAATTCGCTTCATTTCCTCGGCGGTTTCGCGATGTCGGTCACGCCCGGTCGTGTTGGGGAATTGGTGCGGATGCGTTGGATCCGTCGACAGACCGGTTGGGCGTTTGAGAAAACAGCGCCACTGGCCATCGTTGACCGGGCAGCGGACTTGGCCGCGATGGCGGTTCTGCTGGCGCTTGCTATAGCGCTATCGGCAACCGGTATCGCAGGCGCGGTGCCAATTGCCATCCTCGCGTTGATGTCAGCTTATATCGTTACCCGGCCGGTCTTGCTGCGCTCTGTGTCAGACGGGTTCTTCCGCGCCACAGGTAAACGCTTTTCTCGTACGTTCGCTCGTATCAGGCGCGCCGCAAGGTCCTTGGATGCCTTTCAAAGCTCAAACGTTTTGATGTCTGCAGGCGCATTGGGTGTGATTGGGTGGTTTGCGGAAGGTCTGGCGTTCTGGCTTCTACTTCAATGGATGGGCGCCGACATCGGGCTCTGGCTGGCTATCGCCATCTTCGTATTTGCGACGCTTGCAGGTGGTTTGACGGGCGCACCCGGCGGACTTGGTGGCGCTGAGGCAGCTATGGTTGCCCTATTGGCCTTGAACGGCGTCTCGCTGCACATAGCTTTGCCAGCCACTTTGATCATTCGTGTCACAACTCTTTGGTTTGCCATCGGAATTGGACTGATTTTGTTCCCGATTGCAGAAAAACAATCTAATCGAGCAGGAAATGACCTGGAAAACACTTGAATACAGCGGTTGGGGCCGTGTCTTGACCGCCCGAGGCGACGTCGCACGCCCCGAGCGCGCGTCGGCCCTGGCCAAGCTGGTCAGCAGCTCTCCGGCCCCAGCGATTGGCATGCGCCGAAGCTATGGCGATGCCGGTTTGAACGACGGCGGCAAAGCCATCGATATGACGCGGATGGACCGCGTGTTGGAATTTGATGCCGAGACCGGCGTTCTGCATGTTGAAGCAGGCGCACAGATTGGCGAGCTCTTGAGGATTTTCGCGCCAAAGGGCTGGTTGCCTCCGGTAATGCCCGGAACCGGCTTTGCAACTGTCGGCGGTGCAATCGCAATGGATGTTCACGGCAAGAACCATCATGGTCTTGGGTCGTTTGGTTGTCATGTTGTCGATTTGACCCTGATGACAGCGAAAGGCCCAAAACTTGCGAGCCCCAAGAAGAACGCCACGCTTTTCAAGGCCACTGTTGGCGGATTGGGCCAAACCGGTCCCATCGTCAGTGCCCGCGTTCAGATGCTTAAGGCCAAAGGCGACGTCATGGTTGTGACAGAGCGGCGGATCGGCGGATGGGACGAATTCCTGAAGTATCTCGATGCGTCGGACGCGACATACACAGTTGGATGGATCGACGCGACCGCCAAGGATGAACATCTTGGTCGCGGTATTCTTGAGGAGGCTGAAACCGGCGGCGGATTGGTCGCGGCAGCGAAACGCGGCAAACGCATACCGATGGACGCCCCAGGATTTACTTTGTCTCCAAGTGTTGTTCGAACTTTCAACGCTGCATATTGGCGGCGGGTTCCGGCGCGCGGCCGCACGGTCGTAAAACCAATCGACGACTTTTTCTTCCCGCTGGATAAGGTCCATGACTGGAACCGCTTATACGGGAAATCTGGCTTTCATCAGTTCCAATGTGTGGTTCCGATCAACGCGGCGGGCGACTTGCGCGAGATGCTTGCATCGATTGCCAATTCCGGCCTTGCATCGCCTTTGGCGGTGTTAAAGCGAATGGGTCCGGGCCGTGCGGGCTATATGTCGTTTCCTATGGAAGGCTACACACTTGCTGTCGACTTCCCGAACCGCGATCAGGCCGAGGTTTTGATCAAGGAGCTGGAAGCGCAAACGGTGAAGTCCGGCGGTCGAGTGTATTTGGCGAAAGACGGGCTGTCCGGCCCTGAACGCATTCGCGACATGTATCCCGAGCACAAACAATGGTTGAAGGTTGTGCAATCGACCGACCCCGACCAGAAATACGCCACAGATCTTATCCGTCGTCTCAAACTTAGAGAGCCGACATGAGCCAAACTTGGATCATATTGGGCGGTACTTCCACGATTGCGCGCACATTTGCGCGCATGGCGTCGGAACGTGGTGAAGGTGTAATCCTTGCTGGACGGGACATGGATGATTTGACCGCGACAGCAGCAGATTGTGCAGCACGCGGCGCGCCCATCGCCGAAAGCATCAAATTCGACGCTCGCGACGCGAAAACTTTCAGCCCGATCATCGAGCGGGCAGCCGAATTGGAAGGAGAGATTTCTGTCGCGGTTTTCGTTGGTTCCATGCCACCTCAGGATGAGATTGATGACGACCCCAGCCTGATAGCCGGCACGGTTACTGACAGTTTTACCGGACCCGCCGAGTTTTTGACGACGATTGCACCCGAGCTTGAAAAACGCGCAAGCGGCACAATTGTGGGCGTTGGGTCAGTAGCCGGGGACCGCGGGCGGCTTGGAAATTACGTCTATGGTGCATCCAAGGCCGGTTTTCACGCCTATCTTTCCGGTTTGCGGAACCGACTGGGCCGCTCGGGCGTTCATGTGGTTACCGTCAAGCCGGGCACTGTAGACACCGCAATGACCTGGGGGCTGGATAAATTACCGTTCCTCGCGCCGCCCGAGAAGGTGTCAAAGGACATCTTTAAAGCCGTCGATCGGAAAAGGGACGTGATCTATACGCCCATCATCTGGTGGCCAGTCATGACGATCATCCGCATGATTCCAGAGCGCATTTTCAAGAAAATGCAAATCTGAGGCTATCTAGCCGTCATTTCGCACCAATGTCGGGCCAACGAAAACACATCCGTCTGTGACAAGCTGCGGTGGTGTCATGCAAAGACCTTTGGCGACGTTCCAAGCTGCCAGAACTTTTGGCACGTAGGCACGCGTTTCCGCGTACGGAGGCACGCCCTCGTGCTTCGCGACAGCCCCTTCGCCCGCGTTATAACCCGCAAGAGCCAAAACAGGGTCGCTGTCGAACTCATTCAATAGCCAATCCAAGTATTTGACGCCGCCTTGGATGTTTTGACGGGCATTAAAGCTGTCAGCGACACCAAACCGTTCTGCGGTTGCGGGCATAAGTTGCATCAAGCCCTGGGCCCCTGCATGGCTTTCGGCATCGACTTTGCCGGCGCTTTCGACCGAAATCACCGCCAACGCGAGGGCCGGTGACACCTTGGTTCCGATTGTTGAGGTTAAAATGTCTACACCGTGCTTCTCGGCGATCGTTTTCAACCGTTGCAGACGCGGGGCTCCAATTTGCTCATTTCCACTCCGAATGGCTGCCATAGCGTCGCGAAACCGCGAAGGCCCGTCAAAGTCGGCCTTTGGGGACACGGCCTGCCAGTACCATGCGAAACTGTCTGACGTATCTGGAACCAACGCATCAGGAAGGCGCGTGGCTGCCTCGGGGCGTGGATCGCCTGGTCGGCGCGGCTCGGCCCCCGGAGTTATTCTGAAAACTTCCTGCTCTGGATCGATCTGAACAGTGATACGCGGGCCGGACGGTGACTTGGGAACACCGACGCGTTTAAACGAAAAGTCGCCACCGGCCTGTTCTGACAAAGCGAAATCGGGCGTCAGAAACGCACCAAGAATCGCTGAAGCGAAAAAGATTCTCTGCATGAACTGCTGCGATTTCAAATTTGAGCCTGTTTTTTAATAATGTCTCAAACTTGAGCCAAGTCGGCTAGTCCCTTTTTGTTCGATTGTTTACTGTGCGTGCATAGTAGCACCCGGCACATGTTCTTTAGCGTAGCTTTTGTAGACAAAGAAATAACTTTATTGTTATTTTTCAATAAGTTAACTTTTTTCGTCGAAATCGTAAATGCGCACCAAAATTGTACGAGCTGCGCCAAACTCTCGCCCCAATCTCAGGTCCATATTGAAGCATTCCAAGACGGCACGGGATCGTTGTGTGTTCGATCCGCTCAGTCGTCAGGGTTTGTGAAACTGAGCGTACTCGAATGGAGGGACACATGAAACTGTTCAACGCTTTCTTGAAAGACGAATCTGGCGCAGTCACCGTTGACTGGGTCGTTCTGACCGCGGCCATCGTTGGTCTCGGCATCGCCGTTCTTACTTCGGTAGGTAACGGTACGACTGCACTGGCTGACCGCGTGTCGGGCCACATGGCGACGCAAGACGTCACAACGACTTACTAAGTCTAAATCTCGGAGATAGAGAAAATGAAAATGTTCAACGCTTTCCTGAACGACGAATCTGGCGCAGTCACAGTTGACTGGGTTGTTCTGACCGCAGCTATCGTTGGTCTCGGCATTGCCGTTCTGACCTCGGTTGGTAACGGTACAACAGCTCTTGCTGACCGTGTATCGGGCCACATGGCTACTCAGGACGTTACAACCACTTACTAAGCGGTTGCAGACATTCTAGTGAGGCCGCGCTTCGGCGCGGCCTTTCTATTTTGCGGTAAATTAATCGGTAGATTCAGTAATTTATCTCAATGTTTGCCCCAGTATGGACACATTTGTTGTGAACAGTTGAGCCATACAAAAGATAGGGTTTTATGCCCTAAAGGAGTGTACGAAATGTTCAACGCAATCTCGAAGTTCTGCGCGGCAGAGGACGGAGCGGTGACCGTTGACTGGGTGGTTCTGACAGCGGCTATTGTCGGACTTGGTGCGGTGGTAATTACAACAATCGCGCAAGGCGCTTTGGACCATTCAACCGGTCTTGGTGCTCATTTGCTCGATCAGGATGTTACGACGACCTACTGACAGGATTTTTGGGTGTCGTGCAGTGGTCAACATTGCACGACATAACCCACTTCAGTCCACGCTTTCGCCACAATCAAGCGGCAATGATCATTTGAAAGAATCGGGTGGCAGGGACGTATGACACGACCTCGCCAAATACGAGAAAGGGATAGTCATGCGTTTGGTTTTTGGACTGGTATTGCTGGTTGGTATTGGTCTGGCCGGTACAGCAGTTTACCTGGCACGAGACTTTATCGGACAACAACAAGCACAGCTCGCTGAGGCAGAACGCGCCAAGCAAGCGATTGTGCCAGTCGTCGACGTGTATGTTGTCAACAAACAGATGCGCTACGGTCAGCGATTGACCATCGACGACGTTAAGCGCGTTCGCTGGCCGGAATCTGCTATTCCGGAAGGTGCCTTCTTCAAGGAAGAAGACCTGTTCCCAGACGGAAAAGAGGTACAACGCTCGATCCTCCGGACGATGGAGATCGATGAAGCCGTCCTTGCGGCAAAAGTCACTGGTCCTGGCGAAAGCGCAGGCGTGTCGTCGCGATTGACGGCGGGCATGCGAGCTTTCGCTATCAAGACCGACGTCACATCGGGTGTGTCGGGCTTCCTTCGCCCGGGCGACCGTGTCGATATCTACTGGACGGGTAAGGCTCAAAACCGCGGCGTCACCAAGCTTATCGATGCGAATATCCGCTTGATTGCGATCAACCAGTCGGCCGACGAAGATCGCAACGACACAGTGGTTGCCCGTACTGTCACGGTTGAAGTCAACCCACGTCAGGTCGCGGCGCTTGCACAGGCACAATCCACCGGTCGCTTGTCACTTTCGCTGGTCGGCGCCGATGACGTCTTGGTCTCGGACGCTGTCGAGATTGACCAGTCAGACCTTTTGGGCATCGAAGAAGAAGTGGTTGTCGAAGCACCGAAAGAAAAGATTTGTACAGTGCGTCGTCGCAAAGGCGAAGAGATCGTTCAGGTCCAAATCCCCTGCACGAACTGACCTAAGCGCACCTGACAACAAAGGTATTAGCACCCGAGAGGCGCCACCGCATTTGGTGGCGCTTTTCTTTTGAGACTCAACTCTTGGGGCTGTGTTGCGACTTATCCACATTACAATTCGCTTCCAAGCACCTAATTGTTGCAAAAAAATGCGCAGTTGGCTCATCCTCCGCGTCATACGGGCACAAGACCCGGCAACTGAGGCGTGATCGGAAAGGCAGGTCACATGACATTCGATAGGTACTTAAGGGCAGCGATGCTTGGGCTCGCTGTATCACTTGCGTCTGTAACCCAGTCCGGGGCGCAGTCGCTTACAATTATGCAAGGGGAAGTGTCATCGGCGCTGCAAGTTTCGATGAACCGCGCGGTAGTCGTTGAAGCGGAAACCCCATTTGCAGAACTTAGTATTGCAAATCCTGGCATCGCGGACATCTCCACGTTGTCGGATCGCACAATTTATGTTCTCGGCAAAGCACCTGGACGGACAACACTTACGTTGCTCGGCCCAGACGGCCGCTTGATTACAAACGTTGAAGTTCAGGTCACTCCTGACGTCGCAGAATTCAAAGAGCGTCTGCGTCAGATACTTCCGGGTGAAGGCATCGAGGTTCGTACAGCGAACGACGGTATCGTCCTTTCGGGCGTTGTTTCGTCGATCGAACGCCTTGATCGCGCACTGGACCTTGCCAATCGCTACGCACCGGATCGGGTTTCAAACCTGATGGTTGTTGGTGGCACACAGCAGGTTATGCTGAAAGTTCGCTTTGCCGAAGTTCAGCGTCGTATCGTGAAAGACTTGTCGGCAGGTCTGAATATTCTTCAGGCTGGTTCGGATGCTTCGATCTCGGCGGCGGCTGGTTCGGGTGCTCTGGTTCCCGGAACGTCAATCGGTGGCGCTGGATCGACTGTCTTGAACGTCGACGACGCAGCCTCTGAAGGCCAGTTTGCAATCGGCTTCGACGTCGGAAGCGTAGGATTTGCGGTCCTTCTGGAAGCTCTGGAGCAAAGGAACCTGGTCCGGACACTTTCCGAACCTAACCTGACGGCGCTTAGCGGACAGGAAGCAACGTTCCTGGCTGGTGGTGAATATCCAATCCCAGTCGTGGACGACGATGGCGGCGTCACGGTTGAATACAAACCGTTCGGTGTTCAGTTGAACTTTGTTCCGCGCGTGATTGACGGCAATCGCATCAATCTGGAACTGAATGCTGCGGTTTCGGCCATCGACACTGGTACATCCGTTACCAACAGTGGTTTCTCGGTCAACGCGTTTACACGCCGCGAAACGACAACCACCGTGGAGATGATGGACGGTCAAAGCTTCGCGATCGCAGGTCTACTTGAAGACGACTTCAGCGATGCAGCGGCGCAGGTACCTTGGCTTGGCGATCTGCCGGTCCTGGGTGCTCTCTTCCGCAGCGCAAACTATGAGCGTGAGCAGTCGGAACTGGTCGTGATCATCACACCGCACCTGGTTGCACCAACACGCGGCGAAGCATTGGCTCTGCCAACAGACCGCATTCGCATCCCTACCGAGGCTGAATTGTTCCTCTTCGGTCAGACCGCACGTCCGGCAGGTTCGCCGCGGACAGGCGCTGAAGCTGAAGTGGCCAAGCAGGACTTCGGTGGTTCCTACGGCTACGTGATGGAGTAAGACAGATGACCGTTAAGATCAAAACACTGATGGTCGGGGCTGGTG
>JAPPOI010000036.1 GCA_028818055.1 Boseongicola sp. | reverse complement strand
CTCCAACGCTTGGCTCCCGACACCCCGACAACGGCCATCGCGATCTTCTCGTCGTCGGCGCCATTATTCCAAAGCACGTATTCGGCCAGATTAAATGGGACCGGAACCGGCTCGAATTTGCCATTGGCGTCAATTGCATCCATGACTTCGGCGTAAGCTGCCGGTGATCCTGACGCAAGGTGTCTTCGGTTGTGTCGTCGGCGTGTTCGTCAGGGATTCCGGTTAACGTCCAGCGCGATAAACCCGACACGTTCGGCGACGGTTTCCCGAACCTCGGCAACAGTGAGGTCGTTCTCGCGGGCGAGAACCTGAAGTACGGCACCCGGACAGGTCGCACCGGAAAGATGGGCGACCGGAAACAAAAGCGCGATCTCGGCGGCAGATAGGGTCGGGCGGATGGGTGCGTTCACGTCAACCGTTCCTTTCAAGGACAACTCTAAGCATGTCGCCAAAGAAAGAATAAAAATTGGTAAATCTTCAGTGGGCAGGGGCGGTGGTCGCAAGGCGCAGCGCAGCAACCCAGCTTAGCCCAGCCATCAGGGCAGCGACGCCCAGACATAACGCGACCCCACCAATTTGATAGCTGAGGCCAGACAACAGCGTGCCCAGAAGCCGACCAGCGGCGTTCGCCATATAGTAAAATCCGACATCCAGTGTGACGCGCTCGGTCGAAGTAAACGCAAGGATCAAATACGAATGGAGAGCGGAATTCAGGGCGAAGACGACGCCAAAAACTAGAAGTCCGAAAACCACGATACCTGTTAATCCCGGCAATCGAAGATATGCTGCCACGGCCAACGCCGCAGGAATGATGCACAAAACCAGAACCCATTTTTGGGCCGCTTGGATTGTCTCGCGTTCTGACATTCGCGCGCCAAGCCATCTTGGCGCAGTGGCTTGCACGAACCCGTAGCCAATGACCCAGACCGCCATGAAGGTTCCGATTAGGAAAAAGGCCCGCCGCGCACTGTCTTCTGAGCCGTCGGACAGAACACCGTAAAAGAAGATCGGAATACCGACGACAAACCACGTGTCGCGTGCTCCAAACAGGAACATGCGGGCTAATGACAGCACGTTAATATTTCGATCTTTAGCGAAGACCGCCGTGAATTTCGTGCCCTTCACGCCACCCGGTAAACCCGGCGGCATGAAGAAGAAGACGGCCAACAGGATCAACGTCAGGACCGCGGCCATGAACCCAAGGGCCGGTATGAAACCGAACCACGCAAGCAGTGCCGCGCCCAACAGAAAGCCTAGGCCCTTAACGGCATTCTTGGAGCCGGTCAGAGCTGCGACCCAACGGAAAAGAGCACCGTCTTCACTTGGCGCCAGCAATTTGACCGCGCTTTTTGACGACATTTTTGCCAAGTCTTTGGCGATGCCTGATAAGCCTTGAACGGCCATTACGAATACAACAGAAGTTGTGACGCTCCAGGACGGGTCGAGCTGGGTCAAAAGCACCAGCGCGATCACCTGCAAAGCCAATCCACCGTACAACGTGGACGTCAGGCCAAACCGTGCGGCCAGCCACCCAGCCGACAAGTTCGTAACGATCCCCATGAACTCGTAAAGCAGGAATAGATAGGCCAGCTGAACCGGGGAAAACCCAAGCGTGTGAAAGTGAAGCAGTACGAGCATTCGTAGCGCACCGTCGGTCAACATGAACGCCCAGTAAGCGGCTGTCACCGCGACATAGGCTTTCAGACCTGATGGCGCGACGTCACTCACATTGCCTCCGTTACCATGCGCGTAATATCGGCCAAACGGCAGGCATAGCCCCACTCGTTGTCGTACCACGCATAAATCTTCACCTGCGTTCCGTTGATCACCATCGTTGACTGCGCATCAATAATGGATGAACGCGGATCGTTTGTGTAATCGGCCGACACCAGCGGGCGTTCCTCATACCCAAGGATGCCTTCCAGTTCGCCGTCTGCGGCTGCTTTGAACATCGCATTGACTTCATCAACCGTCGTTTCGCGCTCAACTTCGAAGACGCAGTCGGTCAGCGACGCGTTCAGCAGCGGGACTCGGACGGCCAGACCGTTCAGTCGACCTTTCAGTTCAGGGTAAATCAAAGTGATTGCCGTCGCCGATCCGGTTGATGTCGGAATAAGGGAGTTCAGTGCAGAACGGGCTCTGCGCGGATCCTTGTTCGGGCGGTCAACAATCGTCTGGGTGTTGGTCACGTCATGGATAGTGGTCATCGACCCATGTCGAATGCCAAGTCCTTCGTGGACGACCTTCACTACCGGTGCGAGACAGTTCGTGGTGCAGGATGCGGCCGTAATCAGATTGTGCTGATCGTGATCGTAGAGGTGGTGGTTCACACCGTAGACAAGGTTCAATGCGCCTCCGTCCTTAACCGGGGCAGACACTATCACTTTCTTGACGCCCGCGGCGTAATACGGGGCAACCTTAGCGTCGGTCTTGAACACGCCGGTGCAATCAATCACCACATCAATTCCGTCCAACGGCAAGGCTTCCAAGCTGCGCTCAGACGAGACGGCGATCTCTCGACCATTGATGGTCAGACTATTGCCGCCAGCCGATATTTCTGCAGGCCATCGGCCGTGAACAGTGTCGAACTCAAGCAGAAGGGCATGTTGCTCAAGATCGCCAAACGGCTCGTTGATCAAAACAACATCGCCGTCCACGCCATGATCGATCAAGGCGCGCAGGACCAGCTTGCCGATACGACCCAAGCCATTGAGTGCAATTTTGGCCAATTCAACCTCCGCCCCAAATGTCGTGCCCGGTTTAGAGCACTCAACATGACAGGCAAGTGAAGGTTTTATGACGGTCATTGCGGTGTTTTCATCTGCGCTGCGCCGAGCGCTTTGCGCAAGATCCGGGTGGAACGCAAAAGATGAAAAATGTTCGCTGCAAATTACCGAAATCATCGGAAATTCGGCATGTTTCAAACAACGGTTGCACTCGTCATTTTTCTGTTCCCGCTCGCATTTAGTCCGGGCCCGGGAAATCTGTTCTTTGCGGCAAATGGTGCAAGATTTGGGTTTCGAGCAACGCTTCCGGCTAACGTCGGGTACCACGTGGCAACCTGGATCGTTACCGTTGCAATCGGTTTCGGTTTCCTGGCCGTGATTGAAAACCAACCACAGGCGTTTACTGTTCTGAGAATTGCAGGCTCACTCTATGTCTTCTGGATCGCGTGGAAAATGCTGAAAGCCGGTGTGCTTACGTCCACGGAAGACGCAAAACCCGCGACGTTCTTTGACGGTGTTGTTCTCTTGGCCTTCAACCCGAAGGCCTACGTCATCATCGGCCTGATGTTCACGCAGTTTTTGGATGCTCGGCAAACTGGAACGTTGGTCGCCATTCTGTTCATCGCGACAGTTTTCACTATAAACAACCTTGTCGCGTTTTCCGCGTGGACGCTCGCTGGTGACTATTTGGCAAAAATGTTTCGATCTCCCAAGACTGCAAAGAGACTTAATATCGTTTTCGGAACGCTTCTGGCGTCGGTCGCGCTGTGGATGCTTTTGTCATGAAGGGCCAATCCGCATTCTGACTGCGCATCGACGTCGGCGCTAGGCGGTATTCGATTCAGCCTTCAGTTCACGAATGCGATCCCACGCTTCTTCTTCCGTGTTGCGGATGTTGGGGCGTATGCCGCCGCTTTCGGCGCGCAAGCGGATATCCGTTTCTGTCTCGGATCCCAACGCATAGCGTACCGACCCCAGGGACCACGCCTCGTTCAGCTTCTTGCTTCGCGCTGATTTCTGCACCCACGCTGGCGACTGAATGTGAGTTCCGTTGTAATTCACAAGGAAGTACCACTTGCGACCCGTCGGTACGATTTGTTCTTCGATATAGTCGTAGACAAAATCGACGTCGGCAGAGTGCTCAAACGACATGTTCGAAAAGTCGACGTACATGACGTCTTCGTCGTCCAGAAACTCGATCCGCCAATTCAGATCAGCACGTGTAAAGCTCAGAACTTTTTCAGTTTGGGCATATTCGACCCGCTGAGACGGTTGTTGCTTAAGGTGTTCAAGCGCTTCATCGCGGCCATAAAACAGGCTTGGGTCAAAGTTTTCTCGCGAGCCTGCATTCTTGATCTGTCTTAGCGTGATTTCAGAGGCGTCAAACCGGACCGAGCCCATGGAATGCGCATAATTTAGGTCTTTCCCGCGTCTTGAAAATGCAAACCATGCATCCGGTTCGATGCGTGCGTTGCAGTAATTGACGAGGAAGAACCACTTGTCATGGCCGGTTTTGGCGATCCGCTCTTCGATCCGATCATAGAACTGATTGACGTCGACAGAGTTATCGAAAGTCACGTCTTCGAAAGAAACTTCCATGATCTGATCAGCGTCGTGAAACTCGATCCGAGTGTCGATGTCGCCCAGTGAAATCTGCGGAGATGCCATGCGAAACCTCTATGCTGCGTTGCAGCACGTATTCGCATTTCTGAATACAGTATACCATGGTACACATTGCCGCACAGCAAGGTACATGTACCCTCGAACAGGGAGGTGGCGGAAATCATTGGTAACTTTGATGCAGGCCTGTTGGTTTTCGGCGCTAACAAAATTGAAGTGGCGCGGCGTATAGGCTACGCCGCGAACCTGTCGCTAAAAAAGCCTGAAAAGGGGTCTTAGAATGCTCGGTTGACCGCGCGTGCGCCATCCGAGATGTCTTCGCCCAACCCTTCAACGGTATTGCAAGCTGAGAGCGCTACGAGCGCGCTGATGATCATTAGTGTGCGTGTCATGTTCATTCCTCACTCCACCAGACATCTGGTTGGAACCCGATCCAGTCGCCATACATCGGCAATGTGTCGGCTGGATACTTCAATGATTTTGCGTGGGCAATCCGTGCAATTGGAGAGTGCCAAACCGGGATCACGTAACGTCCGGAAATCAGCACACGGTCCAAAGCTTTCACGGCAGCGCGATAGTCATCCTGACTGGGCGATGTCAGCATCGATTGGACGATACCGTCGATGGCAGGATTTGTGATGCCCGCCCAGTTCCGACTTCCTTCGGTCGATGCCGCATCAGTACCCCAGTAAAGCAGCTGTTCGTTACCTGGCGAAAGCGACACGCCGCGGCGGTACCACGTCATGTCGAAGTCAAACGTATTGGTGCGTTCCTTGTACTGAGCGCTGTCAGTCGTCGCGACGGTCGGGGTGATGCCCATACGGCCCAGCGCCGAGCTGAAGATGTCGACGATTTGCTGGGGTTCAGAAGCGCCTGAAGAGAGAAGGACCTCGAAAGTGAACGTTTCACCATCAGCGTTCTTCATTACGCCATCCTGAAGTGTCCAACCTGCGTCTTCCATAAGCCCGATGGCCTTGCGCAGGTTTGCACGGTTACGCTCGGTTCCATCGCCGACGGGCAGGGAATAGCCTTCCATCGCACCCGGAAGCAGATTGCCGCCATATGCGCTGAGTATCTCCGCAACTTTTCCCTCGGCCGGGCCATCGCTGGCACCAAGCACCGAGTTGGCGAAGTATGAAGAAATGCGCGGCTGCGCGTCACCATTGATGGTGGTGTTGATGAATTCGAAGTTGAAGGCTGTAATCAAAGCCTCGCGAACGCGCCAATCCTGAAACTGTGGTTTGCGTGTATTGAACACCAAGCCTTGGATACCCGTCGGGCGCTTATGCGGGATGATCGATTTCAGCACATCGCCGGATGTCACGGCGGGGAAACCATATTGTGTGTCCCACTTCTGCACGTTTGTTTCGCGCATCGTGTTCAGAATGCCGCCCTTGAAGGCTTCAAACATCGCGGTTCCGTCGGCAAAGAATTCCATCCGGATCTGATCGAGATTGTTTGTGCCGCGGCGGAAATTCAGGTCGTTGCCCCAATAATCTGCGTCACGTTCCAAAAGGACGAAACGGCCTGCCTCGAAGTCCGTGATCACATAAGGCGCTGTCGAGATCGGAATGGTGTCGACGCCGCTTTCGGCAAAATCGATCCCGTCCCATTGCGCTTTTTTCAGGATGGGACGAAGCCCCATGATCAGCGCCAATTCGTCGTCTTCCACGTTGAAGGTGAAACGTACGGTGCGTTCGCCAACTGCTTCTGCCGTCTCAACTTTTTTCCACGAGCCGTGATACCGGGGGTGCCCCACGGTGCCGAGTGTTTCGTACGACCACAAGACGTCCTCGACCGTCACCGGGCTGCCGTCGGAGAAACGGGCTTCAGGGCGCAGCGTGAACTCGACCCATGAACGGTCCTCTGCCGTTTCGACCGATTCGGCCAAAAGGCCGTAAAGCGTGAAGGGTTCGTCCCAGCTCCGGCCCATCAGGCTTTCATAAGCCAGAAAGCGTAACTGCCAGGGCACACGTCCTTTTCGGATGTGTGGGTTCAGGGAATCGAAGCTTCCGACCTCACCCTGTACAATCGCACCGCCCTTTGGAGCGTTAGCGTTGACATAGGGCAAAGACACAAAATCCGGTGGTAGAGCGGGTTCACCATACATAGCTATGCCATGTTTCGGCTCTGCCACAGCGGCTGTTCCGAGAATTGTTGAAAAAATGGTTACGATGGCGAAAAAGTTCATACGCATTTTGGCGACAATCCTTCTGCTCCCTGTTTTCCTTATGCCGCTAGCCTAGGCTGCGATCTCAAGGTTTTCAAACTTTTAGCTTGGCCACAGGCAATTCGTTGCGTATAAAGAAGCCACTGCTCGATAGGTTTCTTGCCTGTATGAAACCTGCCTCAATAACTTAACGCCCGCTTCGTGCGGGCGTTTTTTTTGAACTTATGCAACCGCCTGACGGCGGCCGGTGATGCGCAGAAGCAGGAATATCGCGATGCTGGCGTTGATCAGGTTCCAGCCGACGCCATTCCAAACCGCTGCTGCATAGCTTCCGGTTGCATCGTAAAGCCAGCCTGACAGGTATCCGCCCAGCGCCATGCCCAGAACCGTCGAAAACATCACCAAGCCCACGCGGCGGCCGGCTTCTTTCGGCGGCATGAATTGACGCACGATGATCGCATAAGACGGAACAATCCCGCCTTGGCTCAGTCCGAAGATCAATGAGATCAGATACAGCGATGTCAGACCGCCGTTGATCAGGAATAGACACAAGGCCGACATCTGGAGAACAGAGCCCAACAAAAGGACTGGCAGTCCACCCAGTCGATCGGCAAGCCACCCTGAAATCAGGCGTGACACGACGCCGCCCAACAGCATGAGGCTTAACATGTCGGCTCCGGCCGCGGCGCCAAAGCCTCGATCAATACTGAGTGCCACGATGTGAACCTGCGGCATCGACATAGCGACACAGCACGCCACACCTGCCACCGCCAAAAGGGCCTGCAACGTGCGGGGCGATATGTTGATTGACGCCGCCTGAGAGGCCGCGGCCTCGGTCGCGCGGGCGTTCGATACTTCGTCGATCTGACGGCGCAACAAAAGCGCGCCGGGGATCAAGACCACAAGACAGGCCACTGCCAGCAAGACATAACCTGTGCGCCAGCCGTCGGGGCCGCTAATCCAAACGATGATCGGGGGCCAGAACGCACCCGATAGATAATTGCCACTTGCCGCAATGGCGACTGCTATACCGCGACGCACCATGAACCACTGCGAGGCATCTGCAATCAAAGGCCCAAAACACACCGACGCGCCGAGTCCTGCGAAAACGTGCAGTACTGTGAGCTGCCACAAATCGGTAGACATGGCCGAGCCGGCAAATCCAATAGCAGACAGCACCGCTCCGGCCATCAAAACTGGAGTGATGCTCCAGCGATCGATGGCGCGCCCCATCAAGAGGTTGCCGGTCGCAAATCCGAGCATTGAGGCAATGAAAGGATAGGTTGCATCGGCGCGGTTCAGCCCAAGCTCTGACTGGATACTGGGCATGACAACCACACTCGCCCAGATGCCGACCGATCCGGCTATCGCCATCACCAGGCTCAAACCAAGCCTGATCCAGGAATAGCGGCTGTCGTGTTGCGTGTCGGTCATGCGCGGACGCTAGGGGGAGAGTTTGCCGCGGTCCAGTGTCTATCTGATCAGAACGCGGGAAAAGGGTGGGGCGGTCCGATCAACATTTGCCATCTAACCAGTCGAAACATTGGGTTATGGAGCTTTTGCGTGTCCGAACGACCGCTGCGAGGGACAAAGCAGTCTTTAGCGAAATGAGTTCAAACCGCTGCTTATCCCTCAATGCTTTGCAGCGTTTCCTGCAATCCAAAAAGTCAGATTCCTAAGCGAGAACGCATTCTTTCTTGCTGATGAAGGAACCTGACATCATGCCCATAGCGTCGTTCGGCCAGATATTCTGAAATTTTTGCATAGGTGTGGTCGATCCGGGTGACACGCGCGAAGGCAGCAACCTTTAGGATTGGTGCATCAAGTCCAAATCAATTGTCGAAAGGAACAACAACATGGACCCGGTTCAGGCCATCGCACTTCGCCAAGTCACTCTGTCGCGCAAACCTGCCACAGAACAGATCGACGCATTTTACAATGACAATGCTTTTGACACGCTGCACTCTATTCGGAGATCGCGAGGGCAGTTATTCCGACTGCTGAGTGCAATTCCCGTGCGGCTCCGCAGCCTGGTCCAGCAGAGCCCGAAGTTTGTCAGAACACCCAAACGGGCTTAGCTTGAGCGTGCAGCAGCAAACCAAGGTTTTCACAATGCCTGACACGCTTCGCACTGCCGAGCACGAAGAGGCCAAGGACCGCGCAGCCATAGCAGCCGTTATCCATCGCGAGACGACTTGTTTCAAAGATATGGACCTTGGCGGCTGGAGCGATTGCCATCTGCAGTCCGAGAAAGACTGCGCTGTGTGCGCCTCCCCCGGCCTAGGGGTAAGCGTTATGCGGGGTTGGGAGGCGATCCACGAAGATATGACCAGTGCTCTCGCCTTGGGTCGGACGCCTTGCGGCATGTCCGATTTCCGAAAGGACAATATGCAAATCACGATTGAGGGCGACTCGGCATGGGTGGTTTATGACGGCTGGATGAAAGCCGAGGACGGCAGTGAAGCCGAAAGCATCGAAACCGTCATCCTTAAGCGCACAAACGAGGGCTGGCGCATAGTCTACAATGCCTTTGCTCACACGAGTGAGACACGCTCTGCTCCTGGTCAGATTGCACTGGATGCCAAAGGACATATTGTTTGGTCCGCTCCCGACGCGGCAAGCGCGATGCGCGATCATCCTGCATTGATTGTATCGCATGGCCGGATTCGGGCACGCCGTGGCGAATGGGACAAGGTGTTGCAGGCAGCTGTTTCCAGGGCCAGCGCGTTGCATGGGTTCTTCCACCATGCGGATTTCCGCAATACCACGGGCGCACCGTTTAGAACTCCTATCGTGCTTGGAGAAGACGAAACTGGCGCGGCGGTAGTCTGTTCATTGGTGGTAATGAACGGTCTGACCTATCTGGATATTGATCCAACCGCCGATCTCGACCGGCGTATGACTGCGGCACAAATGGTCTTTGGCTTGTCGCCGGGGCAGATGAGTTTGGCCGCGCGGATAGCTTCGGGCGAGAGTTTAACCGACGCCGCCAAGACACTGGGTATCAGCGTCAACACTGCGCGAACTCATCTTAAGCGGACTTACGACAAAACTGGTGTCAACGCACAAACCGCATTAGTTCGCCTGCTACTTAGCATTGGTTAGAATTGCTCTGCGGGCTAGCATAATCAACCTCAAGGACTCTAGTTCTCGTACTCTTTGAAGTTTGCCAAACGGTGGCAGGGTTGCCGCTTTGGGCTCAAAGCAGACACTCAAAAAAGGCCCCGCTTAAACGAGGTCTTTACCCAAATACAAAATGTCGACCCTATACTAGTTCACCCATCGCAGCGTCGGTGCTGCTTTTGGCATTTCCAATTGTTCGACTTGCGGACGGACGGGACGCATCAATCAAGAAAAGACTAGCTGGGTCTGGAGTTTCGCAAAGCCTTTGACCAATGCTTGTCTAGCGAGAAGGCCCATTCGTGAGGGTGGGCTTTTTGAAGTTCTTCGAACTCATCGATCCATGACTGAGTAGTTTTGACCAGATCTGCCAAGGGAGACACTTCAGGTCCAAGTTTAAGTACGATTTCTTGTCGCGACTGTAAGACAGTCGCAGGAAGAATAGGGACTTGGGCCTTCCACGCAAACCTACCCGGCCAGCCTGGCGCTCCAATTGGTTCGCCGAAGGAGAATCCGCGGACTGTATCAGTCGAATTGTCTACTGGATGCTCGGCGGGAGGCGCAGCGCGAATACGATCCGCAATACCAATAACCAAACGACCATCGTTCAGGGCCTTCAATACCTTTCGCGCGACCACGGTGGGGTTTTCGCGGCGCACATCGAGGTACTCGCAACCAAGATTTTCATAGATTTCCGTTTCTGACGCAGCACGGCGCTCGTTTCTAGTTGAGCGCACAAGAGCCAGCAGGGGATAGTGCTGGGCAAGTCCGCGACCCATCGCGAGCGTGGCGTGGTTGTGCGGGATCACAAGCATGACCCCTCCGCCTTGCAACAGACCATCCAGCCGTTCTTTTTCTGGAATCTGGAGCATTCCGTCTATTGCTTCGGTGAAACCGTGCCGGACTTGCTCGACTCTGTTAATCCCGCGGAGAAAACCTTTGACGAAATTGTAAAAGAGACGCGCTGGTGAACGCTCTCCGACATGCTGAGACAGAGAATAGAAGGTGGCGCGCACGGAACTGAAAGGCAATAGATAGGCAATCCACAACACCAACCCAAAAATACCATAACCAGCTTTACGCACAGGCATTGATCGGCAAGCCAGCCACGAAGCAAAGGCATCATAGACGACCCAGATCCGGTCCTTTGTCTTCGTAAAGCTCATCTGGTTGATTCCAGTTGGAATAAATTGCACCGAGACACATCGCACGCCTCTTGAGCGTTCAATAACGCAGAGTCTAAAAACTACAATGTCTATCTGCGGGTCGAGTGTATTCGTGAGAGAGGAAAACCTCTGCGCCTCAAAACAAATTGGTGCAATGAAGGCCCGCTCTGGGCAGAAGGCAAACAATCCTCAAAAGCAAAAAGGCCCCGCTTGAACGGGGCCTTTCCGCAAAACTAAATTGCCGACCTTGGATCGGCTCACCCATCAAAGCGGTGGTGCTGCTTTTGGCCTTTCCAAATGACTGTTATGCGGAGAAAATGGTCGCTCACAAATTCAAGGCAAGTTACCGCTTCGCGGACGAAGCTGCCAATCCGAAAGTTGATTTACTCAGCCGCCATCTGTCGCCGCACGTCGCCGACCTGACGCGCAATCTGTCCGATATGGCGTCCGTCCGTGCCACAACAACCGCCCCACACGTTGATGTGGGGGAAGCGGCGGGCAAGATCAGCCATTTGACCGCCAAGTTCTTCCGGGTCGCCATCTTCAAGATGGCCGAGCTTGCAAAGGTCGAGCGTCTCCATCGCAACGGCATTGGGCATGAAGCCACCAAGGCGGCGCGTCCACTCGCCGTCGGTCAATCCCGGGGTGAACTCGGTAGGATGCGTGCAGTTGATCATGTAGTAGGCAGGAGCACTTTCTGAAGCAGCATCAACGGCGTTAATTGCCTCTTCAAGCGTTTCTCCTCCTTTAAGTTTGCCTCCTCGGGCAACGAAGAAAGAAATCACAACCGGAATGTCAGCCGAATTTGCGGCTCTCGCTATACCGGTCGCTTCTTCAATGCTTGAAAACGTAGCAGCGGTTACGAGATCTGCCCCAGCTCTTTTGAAAGTTTGAATTTGCTCAGAATGATAATCCTCGGATTCAGCCGCATCCGGCGTCCGACCGATGTTATACGCATCTCCGCGCGGACCAATAACGCCACCAACGATCATGGGCGTTTCCGGGCTGTCGTATTCTTTGGCGAAATCCTTGTAGAACTCTATACCGCGGACGTTGATCTCTTCGAGGGCCTCTTTGGAAAACCCAATCAACTCCCCCCAATCCCGGCTGGCGCGATAATGCAAACCTTCGTTGACTACGCCAAAACCGTTCTCCACGGCCGCTTCGACCAATTTCCGGTGGTAGTCGCTCAGGCATGCCACGCCACGTTTATCATTGAGC
>JAPPOI010000363.1 GCA_028818055.1 Boseongicola sp. | reverse complement strand
TCAGTCGGCGAATAGTCTCAAGGCTTCGATTTGGCAGCGGCACACGAGGTTCCATGGCACGAGAAGTTTTCGGAGCCAGAGTCGTTACCGAAATACCCACTCGAGCCAGTCCCTTTCGGCCCATCTCGCCCAAAATGTCGATGTCGCGCTCAATCAAAGTCCCCTTTGTCACCACCGCAACCGGATGATTGAAGTCTCGCAAAACCTCGAGAATACGACGCATGATCCGTCGCTCTTTCTCGATTGGCTGATAGGGATCCGTGTTAGTTCCCAACGCAATTACCGCGGGCCTATAAGACTTCGCCCGCAGTTCTTTTTCCAAACATTCAGGTGCAGTAGGACGAGCAATCAATCTCGTCTCAAAATCCAAACCCGGTGACATCCCAAGGAACGCGTGGCTTGGTCTGGCAAAACAATAAATGCAGCCATGCTCGCATCCCCGATACGGGTTGATCGAGCGATCAAATGAAAGATCCGGCGACGTGTTTCGTGTTATGACTTTCCGGGGGCGTTCTTCAGTAACTTCTGTACGTATCGTGGGCAGCTCATCATCAAGCTCCCATCCATCGTGAAAGACATCCCGGTCGAACCGTTCGAACCGCCCGGCCCGGTTTGAAATCGACGCACGCCCACGCGCTGATGGATCGGCAGAATGTGAGTTTCGTGGCATTTCGACTTTTTAGAACAAAAGAAGAACAAATACGAGAGAAATGTTTCGGATCAGCAACAAAGCGAAAGAATGCAACGCTCGACCGTATACGATGGTCGGCATTGACCTATCGTCTGTCGCAATTCAGACAGTGAAACGTCAAAATGTCGCGCAAATGACATTCTAGAAGCGGCGTCCTCGGTCCAAGGAGCAGGCACATGTCCGACGAAGAAGACGATATCATCCTGAGCGAACTGGATGACGAGGAACTTGTTCTCCAGATGCACGACGACCTTTACGACGGTCTTAAGGAAGAGATCGAAGAAGGCGTCAACATCCTTCTGGAACGCGGATGGGAACCGTATCGCGTTCTGACCGAAGCGCTGGTCGGTGGCATGACAATTGTTGGCAACGACTTCCGCGATGGCATTCTGTTTGTTCCCGAGGTTCTGCTGGCTGCAAATGCAATGAAAGCTGGCATGGCAATCTTGAAGCCGCTGCTCGCCGAAACGGGTGCTCCTCGCATGGGCAAAATGGTCATTGGAACGGTGAAAGGTGATATCCATGATATCGGCAAAAACCTAGTTTCCATGATGATGGAAGGCGCAGGTTTTGAAGTCGTCGATCTTGGCATCAACAACGCCGTCGAAGCCTATTTGGAAGCAATGGAACAAGAAGAGCCTGACATCCTCGGTATGTCGGCCCTGTTGACGACCACCATGCCTTACATGAAGGTTGTAATCGACACCATGGTCGCGCAGGGCATTCGCGACGAGTATATCGTGCTGGTTGGCGGAGCACCTTTGAACGAAGAGTTTGGCAAGGCGATTGGTGCCGATGCGTATTGCCGTGATGCAGCTGTTGCCGTTGAAACCGCGAAAGACTTCATGACGCGCAAACACAACCAACTCGCCGCTGGCTGAATGGATTGGGAGCTTTTGCTCCCAATAAACACTTGCATCGAGTTTTGGTTGGGGATTGATCTTGGATCATGTCACAGGATGACACCCAGCTACCGTCGGCGGATGCCTTAACAACAGAAGGACTGGAAGCCGCAAAATCCGGCCGCATTGTGGTGCTGGCTTGCGGCGCATTGGCGCGCGAAATCCTTGATGTGTTGGCGAGCAACAATTTCGATCACATCGACCTGCAATGCCTTCCAGCGATCTTTCACAATCATCCCGAAAAGATCGTGCCTGCGGTCGAAAAGGCGGTTGGCGAACTGCGCCAACACTACGATGAGATCTTTCTAGCCTATGCTGATTGCGGCACGGGTGGTCAGCTTCAAGCAGCCGCCGATCGCCTGGGCATCGAAATGATTGCCGGACCCCATTGTTATTCGTTCTTTGAAGGCAACGACACATTCGCACGGCGTAGTGAAACTGAGTTCACGGCCTTCTACCTGACGGACTTTCTGGTCCGGCAGTTTGAAGCTTTCGTGTGGAAGCCGCTGGGGCTGGACCGCCACCCCGAGCTTCGGGACATGTACTTCGGTCACTACGAAAAGCTCGTGTATCAGGCTCAGACGGAAGACCCTGAACTCACTGAAAAAGCAAAAGACTGTGCTAAACGCCTTGGCTTGGAGTTTGAGCGGCGATTTACGGGCTACGGTGATCTGAAAACTGCCCTGCAAAGCCTCGACGATTGAGACACTTTTAAATTTCTCGTTAACCTTGCAAAAGTACCTATTCGGGACCGCGTTCAATCCCGGAGCAGCCAGTGCAATTACTCCATGCCTTTTTCGTCTGCCGCTTTGCGGCAGCTCTTCTGGTGTCGTCTTCGGCTGCAATTGCCAATCCACTGCCATTGGACAGTACTGGTCCAACCGGCGCAAGCATCGCTGTTCAAGTGGTTTGGTTGATTCTCCTGGCATTCTTGTTGTCGCAAAGGTTGCCGAGTGTGACTTCGCCAAAAAGTCTGGC
>JAPPOI010000105.1 GCA_028818055.1 Boseongicola sp. | reverse complement strand
CATCTAGATACTGTGCCTGATTGCGTGGGTTGTGAACCGTTTCATGATGAGGAGAACGGCCGCATTATCAATCATGCTCCCGGCACTGCCCTCGGTGGTGATAATCGAGCTGGTTGTGCCATTTTGGTGGCCCTTGCCCGCGAGCTAAAGAAGCGGGAAGGGGATCATCCACCGGTAGTGCTGGTTTTCTTCGTTCAGGAAGAGGTGGGATTAGTAGGTTCTCGTGGGTTGGAACCTGGCTTGCTTGGGGAAGACTTGCCGGAAATGTGTATTAACCTGGATGGTGGGCGAGTGGAGGAAGTGGTAACGGCCGTCATCGGCAGTGAGCGCTTCACAATTGATATTACTGGTGTAGCCGCTCACGCAGGGTCTCGCGTCGCAGAAGGGGTTTCGGCCGCCGCGATCGCCGGTAGAGCTATCGCCGAACTGGATATGAACGGCTGGCACGGCCGTATTAAAAAACCGAATGGAACTGGGACCTCTAACGTTGGCATAATCGACGGGGGTAAAGGGAGCAACGTCGTCATGCCTGCCTTGCACATATTAGCTGAGGCTCGTTCTCATGATCCCGCTTTTCGGCGAGAGATTATTCAGACATGGCAAGACGCTTTCACAAATGCTGCCCAGACGGTTAGTAATATCCATGGTCAACATGGGGAAGTTGCATTTGGCCCCGGCCCCACCTACGAAGCGTATGCGCTTGCCGAGGATGCGCCTGTTGTCATTCGCACACGGCAGGCGGCGGACCAAATTGGCTTGCCAATAAAATATGTGCACGACGATGGGGGGAACGATGCCAATTGGGTCGTCTACCACGGCATTCCTTGCGTTACCCTCAATATTGGCCAAAGAGATGTGCACACGTCCAACGAGAGGATAGATTTGCCGGATTTTGAGCGTGCTTGTCAGCTGGTGGTCGCTATTGCACTGTTTGCGAATTAGATTTCTGAATATCTGCGTGTCCGCATAAGAACTTTCGCTCCTGTCCCATAGACTTTATGCGATTTTCCCGCACACATTCTCATGAATTCTTTGTTAATATCTCTACATTAGACCCGGTCTAATTGAGTTAGAGAAAAACCATCACTGCTAGGGATATACATGATGAAACACAAATCTATACCTGCATTGGCTGTGCTGCTGCTTGCAGCGTTTCCACTGGCCGCAACGAATACTTTATTCGCACAGAGCAACTCCAAACCAAATTCATTTTGGTGGCCTGATCAGGTAGATCTGAGCCCGCTGCGCGCCCACAGCGACGCATCCAGTCCGATGAGCGACTTCAACTACGCTGAAGCATTCGCCGGTCTCGATCTGGATGCCGTCAAGCGCGATATCGAGGCCGTCATGACCGACTCGCAGCCTTGGTGGCCGGCCGACTACGGGCACTACGGCCCCTTCTTCATTCGCATGGCCTGGCATAGCGCCGGTACCTACCGCACCCTAGACGGCCGAGGCGGCGCCGCCGGTGGCCAGATGCGTTTCGACCCGCTCAACAGCTGGCCGGACAATGCTAACCTCGACAAGGCGCGCCGCCTCCTATGGCCGATCAAGCAGAAGTACGGACGCAACCTCTCGTGGGCCGATCTGATGGTCCTCACCGGCAACGTCGCCCTAGAGTCCATGGGCTTCGAGACTTTCGGTTTCGCCGGCGGCCGCCAGGACGACTGGGAGGCAGACCGCGTCTACTGGGGCCCCGAGAAGGAATGGCTTGCTGACGAGCGCTACAGCGGCGACCGGGAGCTCGCCAAACCGCTCGGCGCAGTCCAGATGGGCCTCATCTACGTAAACCCGCAGGGCCCGAATGGCAATCCCGACCCGCTGCTCGCAGCCCGAGATATCCGCGAGACCTTCGGCCGTATGGCTATGAATGACGAGGAAACAGTCGCCCTCATTGCCGGCGGACACACCTTCGGTAAAGCCCACGGCGCGGCTAAACCGCAGGACTGCGTCGGCCCCGAACCGGGTGGCGCGGCCATTGAGGAACAGGGCTTTGGCTGGACCAACAGGTGTGGGGCCGGCAACGGCGCCGACACCATCACCAGCGGCTTCGAAGGTGCCTGGACCACCACCCCGGTCCAGTGGAGCATGAACTATCTGCAGAACCTTTTCGCCTTCGACTGGGTGCAGACCACCAGCCCCGCTGGCGCCATCCAGTGGATCCCGGACAATCAGGCTGCGGCCAACATCGTTCCCGACGCGCACGACGCCTCGAAGCGCCACGCACCGATCATGTTTACCACCGACCTGTCGCTGAAGTTCGATCCCGCCTACCGCGAGATTTCGCAGCGTTTCCTCGAGAACCCGGAAGAGTTCGAGCTCGCTTTTGCCAAGGCCTGGTTCAAGCTTACCCACCGCGATATGGGCCCGCGCTCTCGCTACGTTGGTGGTCCTGATGAAGTCATGCTGTGGCAGGACCCGATCCCCGAGGTCGACCATGCCCTCGTCAACGCACGCGACGTCCGCAACCTGAAGGCTGAGATCCTCGATTCCGGAATCAGCTTTTCCGCGCTCGTCCGCACCGCATGGGCCTCTGCCACGACATTCAGCGGCACGGATATGCGCGGTGGCGCCAACGGAGCACG
>JAPPOI010000281.1 GCA_028818055.1 Boseongicola sp. | reverse complement strand
GACCGGTCTCGCGTTTTCCTTTCGCCGAAACCAAATGGAGGCGGCAGTTTGTCACCTCCGGCCCGCTTTGAACCTGTTCCGGCTCCGGAATCTCCAGAGACAAACTTGGATATCGCAGGTTCGGAACCTCGCGTTGTTTTGGAGAATCCGGTTCTGGTTGCACAAGCGCCGTTGCGCGGGGGGCAGGTTAGCCCTTTGGTCGCGGTCGATGGTGAGTCAGATGCATGCATCGTACCACTGGCTCAGGTTCCAAGTATGGAGTTGCCGATCATTTCTATCGGTGACTTTTTGGCCGAGAGTCGTCTACATTCTTCGGTTGAATTCTCTTCGGGATGGTGGAGCGCGGAAGGCGCGGGAAGATGGGCCGGAGCTCGTCGCAACAAACTGCGTATGCGGCTGCCGATCTCCGATGGGCCTCTCTGGCTAGAGATACAGATGGCCGCAATTGGTGGCGCAAGTAGAGACGTTAGTGTCGAGTTTGATGGACGAGAACTTGGCACTGCATCGGTCGGACAAACTGATAGGTTCGCATTCGATGCAAGTTCTCTTCCAAGAGAAATCCCAATTACCCTGGACTTGGTCGATCATGGCCCGGCGTTGAGTTGCCTTGCCGCGCAGTCCCAAGGAGCAGACACCCGCCAAATGGCGTTCATGTTGAAATCAGTGGCTCTGAACGACGTTGTTGATCCAGTTGGGGTGGTTTCGACTGGCAAAGAAATGTTGGCACAATCTCGAACCGAGCCGACGGTGCTGCGTCCATTCTCCTTGTCCATCGCGCAAGGAGGCGGTCGATTCGATGGGATCAGCATTTCGAATTCGTTTGAGGCCATCCGCCAAAACACGCCACGTTTTCAGGTCGTAGAGCTGGACTTCAGTTGGACGTCGGATGGTGAACTTGTTTGTCTTCATGACTGGAACGAAAGTTTCAGTTCGCGCTTTGACGCAGACAGCGTTGGTGCAGTCGCATACGAAGAATTTCGGGATTTGCTGGCAACCAGCGCCGACAAACCGAGGAACTGTGATCTTGACGGCTTAGCGGGTTGGATGCGTGCTTCACCCGACACCATTGTCGTGACGGATGTTAAGAAACGTCCGCTAGACGCATACAGAATGATCGCAAGGCGTCACCCGGATCTGCGCGATCAATTCGTACCCCAAGCTTATCAGCCAGAAGAAGTCGACACATATCGTCAACTCGGCTTTCAGTCAGTGATTTGGACTTTGTATCGCTTTGGCTCTGATCCGAATGCGGTTGTCGCTGCGGCATTGAAGCATTCACCATCAGCAATAACGATGACGGTGGAAATGGCGCAAACTGGCTTGTTTCGAGCCGTCAAAGAGCAAACGAATACGCCGGTTTACGTTCATACCGTAAACGATCAGGAAATGGCTGCATGCCTGTTGGCCGCCGGCGCCGCCGGAATTTACTCGGACGATCTGGACCAAGCTGACATGATCGAAACGCTTGGAGCCGAAGGCCTTTGCCGGCAAGTTTGGTGAATTGAGTAAGTGTTAAAAGGCTTTGATGGCCGGCGTGTGGCCAATTTTCTCCAACTGTCGAAACGCATTCAGCCTTGGACGTAGGCATCAACCTCGATTTCAACCAACCAATCTGGGTTCACGAAACGGTCAATCGCCATGATCGTGTCAACCGGACGGACGTCTCGACAGTATTCCTTGCGTGCCTCGATCGCTTCCTTCCAATCGTCGATATTCGTAAGAATAACGCGCGTTCTGACCACGTCGCTCAGACTTGATCCGGCATCTTCCAATGCGGCTTTGATGATTTCGAAACACTGTCGCGTCTGCGCATTCACATCACCCACGCCGACCGTATTGCCATCAGCATCGACAGGAGCGGTGCCGCCTACAGCAATGAACGGCCCAACGCGCACGGCTCTGCTAAAACCCACCACTTTCTCCATTGGGTTCCCGTTGGAAACAAGGATACGTTTGTTCTCCATGTTGGCCTCCTCGTTCGGGGAAGTATGGACCAAAACAGGCTTTTTAACTTGTCAGTTCTCGCCCTGGAAATTGTCGTTTTGTGATCAGGTCGGCTGGGGCTATCCTTAATCCACAAGACCCAGCTGTCGTGCGATTGTCGCACTGTCATAGTAGTCTCGTCCTTCAACCACCATTCCATCCTCGACCCGCATCACGGAACAATAACGAACCTCAGCAGTCTTCCCCGTCGGCGCAAAGTCCCCAAGGCTCGATCGAAGAATTCCGGTATGAGTGCCGGTATTGCGGAACTCGACCGTCGCCCATTCACCGCACTGGCTGACAATGACATTCTCGACTTTGCAAAGCCCGTCCGGGAACGCTTCGCGCCAACGATAGTAATCTGATTTGTAGCCTTCTTTACCGGGCAGTTTCTCGCCACGCGCGATATCTTCAAAGTCGATATCATCTGCGATGACCTCCGCGCCACGGTCGGGGTCGCGCATGTCCCAGGATTCGTGAAATTGGCGGACGACTTTTTCCGTGGGATGCATTGGGTTCAAATCCTTCAATATTTGGGCAGAGGTGATCTGGTGCGGCTACATTAAACCATAGCGCCGACCCAAAGTCCCAGCGCAAAGACCGTATGAGCGACAAGGTTCATGATACGCACTTTCCACGGATTGGGGGTCTTGGCGGCGGCCCAGCCAAGCCCCATGCCCGGCTGCAAAAGAAACCAACCAAAGCCAACCATCAGGATTGAAAAAATCCATGCCGGTAAAAACGTCGGCTGAGCCAGCCAATCAGTACCCATGATCGCCGCAAGCGCCACGCCATAGAGGATCCCGACCGCATAATGGAAGGTCCATCCGATTTGCAGTTCTCCTGACACCGGAGGGGCCTCGGCGATGGCGTCGTGAAAAACCGTCCCGCCGGGCAAGTGCGCCACCCAGCGTCCGGGCATTGCCCAGTTGGGAAGCGGTTGGTTTGCAAATCGATTAAGCGCCAGCGCCCAAAGGTCCATCGCACCCGTTGCCAGCAGGCCCATGATTACACCTGCCATGATAATCTCGGCCATTTCAAATCCTTGTAAGCTTGCCTGAACCTACTCAGGTTGCTTTCTCAGTGACCAGCCCAACGCCAGCATTTTTTGAATATTTTCGCGGGTTCACCAAAGAACGTGCCCGAGGTGTTGCTTGCCAAGGATGATCTGTCGTCGAGTGGTCGCCCCAGCTTGAGCGTTTCGACCGGATCGCTAAGCCAGTGTCCGCAGTTTCCCAATCCCCACTCGGCACGAGATTTTATTCGTGGATTGAATGAAAGGAGATTGTAGGGTGAAAATCAGACGGTTCGGAAATCATGGCATGTTCGAAACGGCACCGGCTTGTAAAAAAGGCTGTTCGGTTCACTCTAATCCAGCGAGGAAACTTTGATCACTCTGCTTAAATCGCTTTTGAAGCCCGGACCACGGTTGGCGTTGATCCTTCTACTGACCACCGCGTTCATTGCCTACTACTTCGGCGGATCAAAAGTCTTCGAAGATATTGTGGCGTTCTTGGACAGTGACTCCGCATCCTTGACCATTGGGGTTACACGCATTTCGCTTTGGCTGGTGATCAAAGCGGTCCTTGCGGCCGCGGCGTTGCTTTGGACCGCCGCATTCGTTTCGGCTTTCGGCGAACGTCGGATTTCCAATCTGACGTCAGTCCGGGCGAGCAACCGGGTTTTAGCAACCAAAGCATTCCAGATTATCGTCTACTTCTTCGCCTTCGTCTTTGGTTTGCAGATACTTGGTATCGAACTGACGGCTCTGACGATCTTCGGCGGCGCTCTTGGTATCGGCATTGGTTTCGGACTGCAGAAGATCGCTGCGAACTTCATCAGTGGCCTGATCCTGCTTGTAGAGAAATCTGTCGAACAGGGTGACCTTGTTGAACTGAGCAATGGGACTTTCGGCTATGTCAGACACATGGGCGCCCGTTACCTGCTTGTCGAAAGCTTTGACGGGAAAGAGATAATGATCCCGAACGAAGATTTCATAACAACTTCGGTGACAAACTGGACGTACTCAAACTCCCGAGCGCGTGTCGAAATAACAATTGGGGTCTCGTACAAGTCCGACATCGAGCTGGCCATGCAGCTGATATTGGAAGCAGCCAGATCGCACCCAACGGCCCTGCAGGACCCAGAGCCCGTGTGCTACATGCGCGAGTTTGCGGACAGCTCGGTAAACTATCTGTTGTTCTTCTGGATCGACGATGTGACGGCAGGCCGATACGGGCCGCAGAGTGATGTGATGCGCGACATTTGGCGAAAGTTTGCGGAAAACAACATTGAAATTCCATTTCCGCAGCGGGATGTGCACATCAAACAGTCGGAAAATTCAGCCTGAAAATTCCAAGTTGGCCGCGGTTTGGTCCAATGGGACTGCCCGGTGTCGGACTGACGTTCTGGCGACTCTATCGACCGCAACGAACAAGCGTCAAAGCCATTTGGAGAACTTGAATACCAAGTAAAGCAGGATGCCTGTAACGATGGAAAGTCCGGTGAGAATCCAGAAGGCCGAAGCGGACTCGATACCTGGCATGCCTCCAACGTTCACACCGAACAGACCTGTCAAAAATCCAAGAGGCAGGAAAATCGCCGCGACAACGGACAATACATAGCTGTTTCGTCCCAAGGTTTTTGTCCGGGTTGCGTCGACATGTTCCTGAATTGCAGACAAACGATCCCGCACGGAATCGAGTTCTTCAACAGTCCGCTTCACCTTGTTGCTGACCTCTCGCAACCGCGCCAGCTCGTCCGGGCTGAAGGTCCAGTCGTGGAGTTCGGCAAGATTGGCAATCGCCTCGCGTTGCGGATGAACAAAGCGACGCATTTTGATGGCGGCGCGGCGCACTGACGTAATTCGGTTTGCGGAAGAAAGCTCGCCGTCCAAAGTCTCTTCCTCAAGCTGGTCGGTGGTCTCTTCCATCGATAACGAGATTTCTTCGATCCTGTTTGCCAACGCCGTTGACAGTTCGGTCAGGAACTGCCCGATGGACACCGGCCCCTTTCCAGCTTCGGCGTGTTTGCGCATCTCATCAGCCGCAAAAACTTTTCTTACACGCGCTGAAACAATCGCATTTTCAGTAACCCACATGCGAAGCGAGACCATGTCTTCTGGATCGGACTCCGGGTTTAAATTTACACCGCGCAGATTGAGGATCAGGCCATCCTCGTGTGGTTCACAACGCGGACGGGTTTCCGCCTGCAAAAGCGCCGTCGCCGGAATCTCGCCGAGTGTTTCTTTGATCCAGTCTGCGGTCGACGACTCATTGAGGTCCAGATGCAGCCAACGGTAACCGTCCGCTGGTTTAAGGTCCGGCCATTGGCTTTGTACCGCCTTTGACGATCCTTGGACAAAGTCAAAGGCCGCAAGTGACTTGAGTGATCTGTCGTTCATCTGCATTGGTACCTGACGTATCGCGTCATTTAACTATCCGAAATTGACACAAACCTAGCCACAAGTCTTCGTAAATTCAGATCAAGGTCTGTTACTCTGCTTCCCATAAATGGTTTGGAGTTTCGATCACCGTGATGAATAATTCATTTCGCCCTCGCATCATCATCGCAGACGACAACGATATTGTGCGCGACGTTGTTCGCGCCATAATTGAACAAGGATTGTCCGCTGATTGCAGTTCCGCCCGATGTCTCGATGAGACAGTAGAAATTGCCTCGGAAACACCAGTCGACTTGGCGCTTCTGGACTACAACATGCCTGGGATGAACGGATTGATTGGCTTGAGCCGCATTAAGTCTTGCGATGTCCGACATGCTGCCCTCTTTTCGGGAAGAATATCGAGCGATGTCATCGAAGAAGCAATCGAGCTTGGTGTCTCTGGATTTCTGCCCAAAACCCTGGCTCCGGGCGCGTTGCTTTCGGCGGTCCAAGCAATGTGTTCCGGCGAAAAGTTTCCCGGACAGCACTTTTTCGGTGAAATGAGCTAAAGCCAACACTCAAAGAGCGTGTACCGAAAAGTCCCACGAATTCGAATTTCTCGGCTTTATGGTTCCCGTCCCAATTCAGCGGCTCATAATCTGATGCCACTGGCCGGCAGCATGTGCAAAACGTCGCTTGGGGCATCTCAGGCGAAAACTCGTATCCACAGCGGTTAATCGGCTTACGCTCGCAAGGCTAGCTCCGCCTGGAACACTGATTTTGGTTCCTGGTCGCAATGAGCTGTAACGAAGCTTGGGAAACAGGCGATTGGCAATCGAAAGAACCGCAGAGATTACTCTGTTCTTAGGAAGCAGAGGGGCTTGGCGTTGAAGTAAATCGGAGTGAACCAAATACAACGTGTTTAGGGCTCCACTTGCGATTTGGAACACTCATCGAAGCCATGGATTTTAAATGGAGGCGAGTACCGGAATCGAACCGGTGTACACGGATTTGCAAAACTACCTATCATATTGAAAATATTGGGTAAAATGTTTAGACGTACCGCCGAATCGCGGAGAACAAACAATGAATGTTTAGACACTTTTCTGGCGCATATTGATGTAACGACAAGGCAGCAACCAGCGTCTAAAAACGTTGGTTTTGCCTCAAAAAAGCAATCAGTGATTTGGACAGGAATGAGCTTAAACGCAGCGAACAACTAAAGGTGATTTATCCGTTTCATTTGCACCAAAACTCTCGTCCGTTTGGCCATGAACGAGCGAGTTGTTCCTTGATGAGAATATTACCTACATTTTGATTGCGTATTGTCATGGTAGCCAGTCGTCGGCCGTACCTGTCGCGCCCATTGAATCGCAGTTTGTATTTGTTATTGTTCATCAACTCAATGAGACGCGCAGTCGCTTGCTGGCCAAGTCTTCTCTCAAAATTTCCGCCGCAGATATTCCGGTAGGTTTCCGGAGTATCGTATCCTTGAAGTCTGACGAGCTCCCCCCGAAGTCTGATGGTGTCGCCGTCAACGACGCAATTGTATCCTTGCCCAGCGTTGCACGGCTCGATTGCGTGTGCCGGCGAGGACAAAAATAGAATTAGCGCTGCTACTGAAGCAATTACATCCAACTTTTTTTGGGCTCTAATGTAAGTCACGGCTCAGAATCATCTCGACTGACTATTCAATTTTTCTTGCATTATCTCCGCTATCTCTGGAGATACTCTTCCCTTGATCTTTCGGAGATTTGTTTCACAGCAAACACCAATTTTTTTGCGACTACCGCAAGGACATCGCCATCTCGACCTCAACCACTTCCTTCTTAATACTTTTAGGTGCGATGATACACTCTTCTGGGTTGGTGAACAATCAAGAACTTCAGCGTATGCATCTAGTAAGCCGGAGATATAGTGTTGACGTTCGCCAATCGCGGTAGCCGCATCGATGCCATTTAGCCGCACATATTGCCACCTGAAGAAATCCATTATGGGGCCGGAGACTACTTCCGAAATGGATTGATCTTTTGCGTCAGCGAGCCACGCAGGCCAGACGGAGTAGCAACATGAGCCATTTGGATTCACGTGATAGTCTAATTCGCGTTCGATGCGTCCACCTGTCTCAAAGACTAGTGGTTCAATTGCAGGGAAGCCAATTGGAATGACAATTCGCACCTCAAATTGATCAAGGGCCCCAAGGGGCTGGTTTTCAGGGCTTTTTGGCATGACGAACAATCGTCCTGAGATCTCGACTTTGTCGTCACTCAGCTCGATGATGTTCAGGTCAGGCTGATCGAAAGCAATCAGAGACAGGACTTCGTCTCGAATTTCCTCGATTGTTAGCTTGGCTAACCTTGCCAAGGCTTTGAGTTTCCGCCGTGCTCAGTAATGTAGTCAACTTCTTTCGACGCCACCTCTTTTGGCGAAACTACAGTTGGAGAAGCCAGCGCCATAAGTGGCGACACTTTATCGAACGTGTTTTGAGTTAGTCTTTCAACGAGATCGCTAGGCACACTATCGTAAGGCCTCCGAAAATAATGCGAAAAGTCAGTCTGAGCGGCTTTGAGCCATCGGTGGAATTCTTTTTCGCGCGCAGGGAATTCTTCCCACTTGTCAGCAAAGTTTTCCTCGGGGTTGACTGGGTTTCGCACATAACGCACGGAACCTTCGTCAGCGATGTGCTTGTCCATGTCGGTTAAAATGGTTCTGAGAGCATCACCAATGTTCTGTTCGCCACTATAGGCTTGAGCGGACAAAGTTGTGATTATGATTGATATCGGTTTGTCGGGGTCATCGCCATACATTGTATCGCGATGACGCTTCAGTAACTGTATTGCCCGTTGTAGCGGCGTCTTTACGCGATAGTCAGGCACCTCATCGACGCTCGCAAATTGACGATCCTCCACCAAAAGCGATTTGCGGCGATCAAATTCTGCTGATTGCTGCTGCCTAAACCACGCAGCATATCCCCGTGGATTGCTGATCAACCAATCGTTGGTAATGGATGCGTAGTTTTCGTGTTCTTTGTCAGTGATAGCTAACGCGTTCTCGGTAAGCTCGACGTCAGCGCCCAGACCTACGTGGCCTTTTTCAATGAGGAATTCTCTATAGCGGTGGGCATTTGGCAGTGCCGGTAGAATGTCCATGTGGAACTTTTCCGACTTCGAGTACTCAATAGTCCAGCATCTTCGTCCGTCTTTAGGCGATTTGGCGATACCATTTGCGCTAGCGTAATCATTCACCTCGATACCTACCAATTGCTTCAATTCTTCTTGTGTTAGCTCGTTATCGCTGCCTTGAACTTGGCATACGATGTCTAGGTCAAACTCATCGGCATCGCCGACAGGTCGAATTACAGTTCCAAGCAGAAACGAACCTTGAGGATAGGTCACAGGATCGCGATCGAATATTCCGGACGTGGGACGTTGGAAGTATTCGCCAATGCTATTGTAGCGATCAATTGCTTTTTCATGAAGTTTAGTAGGGATATCAATGGCATCCGCCATCGCATCGAGAAATTCGATATGATTTGAAATTTGCTTGGTCACTGAATATTCCTTTCAGTCCTTGTGAATTGGCTCAAATGGGTCTGCCTTTGTAGAAAAGAATGTCTTGAGCAGCTTTGGTTTTTGCGCGCGTGCCTCGAAGATTGCTCTGTCTTTGAGTGCGGGGATTTGAGACGCATCATCTAACGCGTATTGGTTTGCTTGGACTGATTGCGTCACACGATAGACTGCTTTGTGATCCGAGCCTCCAACATCGCCAGTTAGAACATGAGCAATCCCGAGTGACCCATGGGATTGTCCCGCCATAAAAAAACCTGCCATGTGTCGGGCAAAGCGTGCTGCACCCGTCGATCCTCTCATTTCTCCAATGTCATCGAGGCAACTTATGCTGAGCAGTCTTATTTCCTTGGGATTCCAGCCTAGTGTCCCAATTCCTTCAGCGACCGCGACACCGCTGGGATTGTTTGCCCATAAGCCACCATCAACCAGACCAACATCGCTTTGTGTGAGGTGCTGCTCAAAATAGGTTGGCGCTGCTGCAGTGGCCATTGCGGCATCAATTGCGAGCTCTTTATAGTCAGTAGTGAGCCTCGATGCATGAGCAGTTTTGAATATGTAAACCTGTTGTGTACGGCCGTGAAACGCAGGAATCAGCAAACGAGTGCGTGCTTCACCCAACGTTCGTTCCTCAAGAATTGGAGAAAGGGCTTTTTTCAGATTTTCGGAGGAATACTTAGGACCCCAAGTGATCCATTTTACCTTTCGCAGAGCCTTTCGGACAAAGAGTGGCACAATACTCTGTTGCTGGCTAAAGATCGCGGGTCCTTTCTCTTGGTAAAGGTCGCTAATTTCGCTTGCACTTACGCCGAGCGAGAGACCGATGGCAATAATACCGCCAGTTGATGTTCCGGTTATGAGATCGAAGTATTCCCAAATTTCTCCGTCGATCTCTTCTTCAAGTTTAGCGAGAAATGCGGCAGGGAAGACACCTTTGATGCCACCGCCGTCAATCGATAAAATTCGCTTCATAAAAACTCATATTGGCTGTTTCAATCTACCATAAGTAGCACTTGAGCAAAACGATACAAGATTTTGGTGTCTGAGTTCTGCATTCCGCGCAACGCGAATTGTCGATGTTGTCCAAACCGCCGGTAGATAGCGCTCATTAGTTTACTGTCCGCGTTCGGAGCCAAACGGAACAGGCCCCGCGTTATCGTCAGCGCAAAGCCGCCTGGCCCCGTAGACTTCAAGTATCGGAGGGGCCGGGAGGCGGGCCGAATTCCCCTGCTTGATCCTGTATGCATTTAGTGACACCAACGACGGCGTTTTTTCATCGATCATGCGGCGCAAAATTTGCAATTTGCTGGTGGTTGGCTGGTGCTAGTTGAGCCGAAGAAGCGATTGCATGAGTTTCCGGCAAATCATTCGACAATTGTTCGCGCGATCCGCCTTGGCTCATTGCTCTACAGTGGATTCCGATTGATCCTTTACTCCACGTGCCGATTGCAAACCCCAGTGTTCTTACCCTCTTCCGCGTCCATGCCTGTCAAAGGTGAGTCATTTTGGGCACATTTGCGGCATACACTCGAGAAATCGCCCTCGTTCGGTTCACATATCAACATGTTGTGTTGTCGTGAAGCAAAAAATACCACATGTTGTGTTTTACTTGGCGAAAGAAAGTAGAACGCGGCGGGATGGTTATGTCTGCAAGAACAATCGAACAAAGGGCTATAAGCCTAGTAAGAACCTTTGAGGCCTCAGGGAAATCAGTAAGCGGTATTGCGGTTGAGGGCCGCCGCATCGAAGTTATGCTGGCATCTGGGGAGAGATTTGATGAGTTCGACAGGATAGATATGCGCCATGGCAAAACGTGAGCTTCCAAAACACGTCTACCGTCAGAGGAACGGTATCTACTTCCAACGGCGCGGCTGGCAGTCTCAGAAATTTGAAAATGAGTTTGGCACACCAGAATTCTGGCGCGAGTACGCGGGCATTCTTTCGCAGAAAGATACTCCTCGCAGGGTCGTCGCTCGCAATTTTGGGGCGTTGATCGACAGCTACCGAAAATCCCCCAGGTACCGAAACCTAAAACCCCGCACTGGACTAGATTACGACAAACACCTCGACTGGTTTCGTGAAATCATGGGTGAAACCAATCCGGCAAAGATGCAGCGCAAGGATGTAATCCGGCTGCGCGATGCCAATGCCGAAAAGGCATACTTCGCTAACTACTCACTGCGCGTTCTCCGGGTGCTGATGGAGCACTGCGTTGATCTTGGGTGGCGTGATAGTAATCCGGCACGGGGTGTCCCTGAACTAAAGTCTCAAAAGCGACCAGAACGCGAGCCATGGCCCTCACAGCTTCTCGACGCTTACCGGGACACCTGCGGCCTCAAGACCCGTGAACGGCTTGTTATGGAGATGTGCGTAGGCACAGGCCAAAGAATCGGGGACGTACTGGAAATGCGCTGGTCAGATATTCAGGAAGGTGGCTTTGTTGTGCGGCAAAATAAAACCGGCAAAGAGCTCTGGGTTCCGATCCTGCCCGAACTTCAAGCAGCGCTTGATGTCGCCAGCCGGCATTCGGTCTATATCCTGACCAATGAGCGGGGAACCAACCGGTGGTCCTATAGAGGCGCGTCAGCTGCCGTCCGGAAGGTCAGGGAACGCATTGGCGCTTTGGGCTACGATATCCACAGCTGGCGCTACAATGCTGCTTGTGAGCTTGTCGAGGCAGGCTGCGGTGATGACCTCGTTGCCGCCGTTACCGGCCAAAGCCCGGCGATGGTGATGCACTACACTAAGAAGGTCAGACAAAAATTCAGAGCCATTCAGGCGCAGAAGAAGCGCGCAACTAAGACCGACTAGAATTACTCATTGTCTTGCGGACTGTCGGATGGCTTTCCACTGCGTCCGGCCGCAATGTGAGTTAGAAGACCAAAGCCAACACCTATGGCAATCCAAAGCAGGCCTTGATCAATTACCTCCCCGGACGTCTTCGATCCAAGATATCGGCTGTTTGCTGCCTCCCATTCAGCCTGCGTTACAAAGGCATTGGCGACATAGACGCCCATCGCAAGGCGTAAGCCGCCCAAGATAACCATGCCCCACGCAATCAATCGGCCCAATAGTATCACTGAGTTATCCCTTGGTTTGCCGCCGCAATTAATCGCCAACCTGATCGAAGATCAACAGTCAACAAGCTCAAGTTTGCGAACAGAACAAAAACAGAATGTTTAGACAAATGTTTAGACGGAGCATCCGGTA
>JAPPOI010000434.1 GCA_028818055.1 Boseongicola sp. | reverse complement strand
CCGAAGACGCACGGGTTCCAAATCCGGACAAGATGCTTCGGGCGTACACGCAAGCCGCTGCAACACTTAACTTGCTGCGTGCCTTTTCAACGGGTGGCTTTGCCGACGTCCATCACGTTCATTCATGGACACTTGGATTTACGGATGGCGCTGGTACGGAAAAGTACAAAGAAATCGCCAACCGCATCCAAGATACGATTGATTTCATGGCCGCTGCGGGCCTGACTGGTGAAACCAACCACGAGCTGAGCCAGGTCGAGTTCTATACAAGCCACGAAGCGCTGTTGTTGGAGTATGAAGAAGCGCTGACGCGGATCGATTCAACGTCTGGAAAGTGGTTGGCCGGTTCAGGTCACATGATCTGGATTGGTGACCGCACACGCCAGCCGGATGGTGCACATGTTGAATTCGCACGCGGTGTTCAAAACCCGATCGGTTTGAAGTGTGGTCCGACGACCACCGCAGAAGACCTGAAGGTTCTGATGGCGAAATTGAACCCGGACAACGAAGAAGGGCGCCTAACACTGATCGCTCGGTTTGGTGCCGGTTCGGTTGGTGACCATCTTCCCCGTTTGATCCGCACGGTTCAGGAAGAAGGGGCGAACGTTCTTTGGTCCTGTGATGCGATGCACGGCAATACGATCAAGTCGTCATCTGGGTACAAGACCCGGCCATTCGACAGCGTTCTGCGTGAAGTCCGTGAATTCTTCGAAATCCACGGTGCTGAAGGCACGGTTCCCGGCGGCGTTCATTTCGAAATGACGGGTCAGGACGTTACAGAATGCACAGGTGGTGTTCGCGCGGTGACTGACGAGGACTTGTCTGACCGTTATCACACCGCTTGTGATCCACGTCTGAATGCGTCTCAGTCGCTGGAATTGGCGTTCTTGGTTGCCGAAGAGCTTTCGGCGCGTCGCGAAAACTCTCAGAAACAGGAAGCTGTCTGAGGACAGTAAACAGCCTTGTTGAAAAGCCCGCCGTTGGCGGGCTTTTTTATTTCTCGAGTGCAGCAGACCCAGCGTCGTGGACCAATTTCAGATGGCCGTTCGAAGATTGAGGAGACGAATTCCGTCGGACAACTGGCTGGATCAATTGCCCAGGCAACTTGGGGTTGGCCTCGGGCAAGGGGTCGCCCGCAATGCCTGTCAGCCCGCGATGAGCATGGGTGACAATTTCGAATTTGCGGGGTGCACGACCGATATCTCCATCCATGATAACGCCTCCCAAAGCCCGGCTGATATCTCCAAGATCGCTTCGAAGAGGAAGCAGCACCATGTCACCGCGAAGGGCTTTGCGCCCAAAACTGCGGGATGAATTCAGCTCAAATCTCATAGCAGCAGGGTCATCGAAGATGGCTTCGACGCAGTCACACACCTGGTCTCGAGATTGAGGATCAAACAACGCTGTTAATGGCATTCCCTTGACGCTGACACCCATCAAATCATCCAAATGCTGGCCTGCGATCCGAATACGCGCCAAGCGCGTCGAAACGCGTTCAATGACAAACACGTGGCTCAGAACACCCTGTAGCCCACTTGGTTTGATTTCATTTCTATAAGGCACAAGTCGCTTGTTCCGCACAAACTCCCAATGCGCCTCAATCCGACCAATTGTCGGGCGCACACGCGCTCCCCGAAACGCCGTCATCTCGACAACGTTGCCCAAAAACTCGTTGGAATCACTCACCTCTTAACCCTCAATCCACCAGTCCGACCATTGTCGGAGAAAGCCCGCTCTGATACCCACGCTCAGAATGTGCCACAAAGCGGGTGCCGGATCCGCCCAATTCTTACTAATAGGTTAACGGCCATGTCCGAAAATGCCTCAAAATCAAGTGGAAACACTAAGGTGTCCGTACACTCCATGACCGGGTTTGCGTCAGGCGCTCTGACATTCGAAAGCTGGGACGTTTCTTTGGATATTCGGTCGGTTAATGGGCGCGGTTTGGATATCCGATTGCGCGCTCCTGACTGGATAACCGGACTGGAAGCGGATCTGAGAAAACTCGTCCAATCCCGTGTTGCCCGCGGGTCAATTTCCATGTCGGTCAAGGTCAGCAAGTTGGAAAACGCAGCCACTTCTGCCGTTTCAGAAGAAGCGCTGGGGCGTTCTATTCAGGCTTTGCTGGCGATTGAAAAAGCAGCGGGCGAGTCTGGGCTGCATCTTGCGCCGCTGGCTGCTTCTGACATTGCCAGTATGCGCGGTGTCATGGATGCACGTGACGACGAGAATGCCGATACAACGCCTTTGAAGAAAGCGATCTTGGATTCGTGCGGTGCGCTTTTACAGGAATTCAATGTTTCACGGGCCGGTGAAGGTTCGGCTCGGTTTTCCGTACTCTCTGGTCAGATTGATCAGGTCGAAACGCTTACCGAAAAGGCAACTGTGGCTGCTGGTAGTCGACAGGATTCCACACGGGCGAACATGGAGCGAAACCTGGCGCGAATTCTAGACGTCAAAGAGATGCCTGATGAAACTCGGTTGCTACAAGAACTGGCCATCATTGCAGTGAAAGCTGATGTGACGGAAGAGTTGGATCGGTTACGTGCACATGTTGCATCTGCCAGGGATCTTCTGTCAAGCGGTGAGCCCATCGG
>JAPPOI010000159.1 GCA_028818055.1 Boseongicola sp. | reverse complement strand
GGGAAGCTTATCCACCATCCAGCGAGGCGGGGTCGCGGTGGGGGTTCCAAGAACTACCTTCAAGCCGGCGTTGCCAAGTGTTTCGATGGCGCGGTCCAACCAATCGAATTCATAACGGCCCGGCTGGGGTTCCATACGCGACCAGGCGAATTCACCGATGCGTACCCACGTCAGTCCGGTCTCGGCCATCCGCGCCGCATCTTCGGCCCAGATGTCTTCCGGCCAGTGTTCAGGATAGTAGCAAACACCAAGAGCAGGGTTCATTTTCTTCGAAACCTTAACTTAATTCGCCGGGCTTTGGCGTACCGGCAGATAGGACGATTCTTGTGGATTGTAACGACGAAATCCGCCTTCGGATTCACAATATGACGCGGTGTTCCGCCTGACCTTTGGCAACACCTTCTTCGAAGAAGACCTTGCCGTTGTCTGGTGATCTTGCGCGATCGGCATCGCTTACGCGTCCTTCAGCGGTTGTGCAGAAAAGGGTGGTCAAATCCGGCCCACCAAAAGCGGGACACGACGAATGCGCACCGCCCACAGCAAATTCGCGCAAAAACGTGCCGTCAGGCGCATAACACGCCACACGCCAGCCATTCCATTGCGCATTCCAGATATTGCCGTCGGCGTCGATGACTGCACCGTCTGCCCCAAACGGCTGCCCCGACAGATCGAGCCAGACTTCGGGCTCGCCCAAGGGCCAACCATCGTGGTCCAGCGCAACGCGTTTCATGAGATTGTCGATAGTGTCGCAGAAATATGCGTGGCTACGGTCGGGCGTGAAACAAATCGCGTTCGGGATGGTGATCTTGTCCCAGAGCGGCGTAACCCGGCCGTTGTAGTACCGATAAATCGTGCCGATAGCGCCCCGATCGGTCTTCGACATGGTGCCGATCCAAAAACCGCCCCAAGGGTCTGCGCGGCCGTCGTTGGAACGTGTGTCGGGATTGTCTGCTTCCAAAGGCAGCACGTCCTCGGACGTGCCGTTCTCGATATTGAAGCGGAACAAGCGGGTCTCCGACGCCACCAGCAAACTGGTGTCATCCACCCATCCCGCGGCCGAGACATTCTCGTCGAACTGCCAGCTTCTGGTTTTGTTGTTCTCACGGGTGTGCAGCGCGCTGCCGTGAATGTCGAACCAATAAAGTTGCTGCCGTTCCGGGTGCCAAAGTGGACCTTCGCCCAGCGAACAAACCGTGTCGTCGTAAACTTTCATCCCGCAACCTCATCCCACGCCGCAACTGCTTCACGTGCCTTTATCGCAACGTCCTTTGCCGTGTCGCCGGGCTTGTAAAGGGAACTGCCTAATCCAAACCCATTTGCGCCGGCCTTCAGCCACTCACCAAAGTCTGACGGGCCCACGCCGCCCACCATGTACATTTCAGTCTCGGCTGGAAGCACCGCGCGGATCGCCTTCAGCCCCTCGATCCCCATTTGAAACGCCGGGAATACTTTTAAGCCATCGGCTCCCCATTTCAGGGCATCGAAGCATTCGGTCGGGGTCAGTACGCCCGGAAAAGACTGCATTCCCAATGTCTTGGTGGCCTTGATGACTGATTTGTCGGCGTTCGGCGACACGATCAGTCGGCCTCCAACACGGTAAACATGAGCAACTTGTTCGGCGTTCAAAACAGTGCCCGCGCCGATCGTTGCATCCTTGCCGTGTGCCTTGACCATCAGCTCGATGCTATCAATAGGATCCGGCGAATTCAGCGGGACCTCGATGCGGGTCAACCCGGCGTCAATAAGTGCGGCGCAGACATCAACCGCTTCACTGCTGTCGATACCTCGTAGGATGGCGATCACTGGACGGCTCATGTCACGGTTTCCTCTAAAAGATCGCGCGCCGCGGCAAGTCCTGCCTGCGTCGCTTTGGTCCCGTCCAGAATGTGCGCCTCAAGCCCTTGTTGCGCAAGGGCCGCTGCATAGGTCTTACAAAGCGCGCTGGCTCCAATCAAAGCCACGTTTTGCCCCAACCAATAGGGGCGAGCACCGGCAAGTTCTGCGCCGATCAGATAGCCAGACAACCGCGCTTTAAGCTTCGCCGATCCAGTCGCATTCAGAAGATCATCCGCGCGAAGAGAAAATAGCCGGGCCGCAATGGCCTCGGGCTTCGACATGCTTTCCGAGACTGCCTCGACAAATGCGTCTTCGTCCCACCCATCGGTGACCGAGTGTCTCAGTACAGATCGTTCTGACAAAAGCGAGAAAAGCTCACCCGTCATGAACGTTCGAAAGCTAACGACTTCACCTGCCGAAATGTGCACCCATTTCGTGTGAGTGCCTGGTAAGCACAGCACCCCATCAAACTCCGGGAAAAGTCGCAGGAAACCGGCGATCTGGGTTTCCTCGCCACGCATGACGTCGGGCGGTGCATTTTGACGGATGCCCGGGACAATGCGCACCGATATTCGGCTGTCATGGGTCGGAGCTTCTGCCAGAGCTTGGGTTAAGGGTTGGCTCGGTGCTTGTGCGTATTTTGCTTCCGCCCAACCTTGGCGCGACCCCACCATTCCGCAAGCGACCACAAGCATCTTTTCCGATCCAAGCCACGGCGCGATAAGTTCCATCAAGGCTGGTTCGAATTCGCTTGGTGCCAAGC
>JAPPOI010000372.1 GCA_028818055.1 Boseongicola sp. | reverse complement strand
TTTGTCACCACTTGGGGATATCGGGCGCCCAGCAAGTCGTGTCTATTGTGGCGTAGTTGAATAAACCTACTTCACTAGTGAAGGAAACGCCAATCTCCCAACACCTTCTCGGTTTGGCAGGCGACATACAGGTCATGGCTAAAATTCTAATTGTTGACGATGATGAACATCTACTCGACGCGCTGAAGCGTTGTCTTAGTAAGGCGCGGCCAAAATGGCAGCTGGAGTTTGCTGCGAACGGAACCGATGCAATGGCGAAACTCACCGAGGATAATTTTGACGTGTTGCTAACCGACATTGAGATGCAGGAAATGACAGGTGCAACGCTCCTCTTGGAATGCAGTATTGCCTCGCCAAGTACGATGCGTGTAGCCATGTCAGGACGCTTCGACAATCTCTCCACATATGCGATGACACATTGCTCGCATATGTACCTTGCGAAGCCATTTGAAATCTCTGCACTCGTCGAGATGATCGAACCCGAGTTGATGAAGCATGGCCAGAAACTACGCCGTGCTGCGATCATTTTGGAAGACACTGTTGGCCGGGAAGGCAATACGGATTTGGCCAGTGCTCCGCGAAGAGTGCGTCGCAGAATCTACCGAGAGCGGCTGAGAAGAATAGGAATAAGCTTGGGCGCATAAACCCAGCAGATAGGCATTATTAGAAAGGACAGAACAATTGGCCAAACTGTTGTTCATAGACGATGATCCAGAAGTTCTTGCAGGCCTCGAACGTGCATTCCGACCTTGGCGTAAGAAGCACGATTGCTGTTTCGTTTGCGGCGGAGTGGCGGGCGCGAGGAAAATATAATGCACCCCTTTCGATGTGGCGGTGACCGATATGGCGATGCCCATAGTAAGTGGCAATGAGCTTATCGAACAGGCGCGGCAACACCGGCCCCGCATGGATTTCATCGTTTTCTCAGGTCGATGCGATCAACCCTTGATAGAAAACCTGACGCATAGGGGAATCGTCTATATCGCAAAACCAGCGTCACCCGAATTCCTGATGATGCTAATTCAGGACACATTGGATTGGCAGAACGTAAACCGCAGCAAGTTAGATTTTTTGGATGCCGTCAAGGCCACTTGACGCGTTCCCGCGGCGATGATTGACAAAATGGCGTTACAAGGCTGCTGCCCGTTCACGCCGACTTAGTTTCGCTCTATGTGTTATATGGCGCCATGATTGGGCAGTCCGTGTCCAAAGATTGTTTGGTTCTTCCGGCTAATCTTGAAGAAGATGGTTTCAAATGTAAGGTTGAATTCATCAGCACTTACTAGACTGCCACAACTTCGAAAACCCTATTACCATTTGGGGATAGTGGAACGGTCCTCCGTGGTTGTAAGCAGAGATGTACTGTTTCTCCTCCTATTCTCAGACAAAGGAACCTCACTCTTGCTCCGCTTCATATCTGATTTGTCGCTTGGTATTTTGGCGTTTTCCTTGATTTTGGCACCGCTCGCCGCTGCAGCTTCGAATGAACCACCGCTCATCATAGGAATCGACGCTGACATGTCTGGAGGGTCCGCACGTTCGGGGCTCGCAATCCAGCGCGGTGCGGAAATCGCAATATCGGAGATCAATACCCGAGGCGGTGTGCTTGGTCGACCGTTGGAATTGTTGACACTCGACCACCGCGGAAATCCAGAGAGAGGCGCCGAAAACATCAAGAAATTTGCCAAGACGAAAAATCTGATTGGTTTGCTAGCGGGGCTGCACACGCCCGTAGCGTTGCATGAGTTAAAGCTGGTTCATAAGCACGAACTTATTTTCCTGGTCCCCTGGGCGGCCGGAACGCAAGTTGTTGATAACGGCTTCAGTCCGAATTTCGTATTTCGGGTGTCCGTGCGGGACCAATACGCAGGAGAATTCCTGGTAAATCGGGCGCTGAAAGAAGGCCATAAACGTTTGGGGTTGCTGTTGGAGAATACCGGGTGGGGCCGATCCAACGAGAAGGCCATGAGGGCGGCTCTCGGGAGGGCCGGTTTGGTGCCGGCGGGCGTTTCTTGGTTCCATTGGGGTGCTCATAATATGCACCGCACATTAAGAGATTTAATTGACCAGAAGATCGATGCGGTCATCTTAGTCGCCAATGCCCCCGAAGGCACAAAGGTGGTTCATGCCATGTCTTCGCTTCCAAAACCAGATCGACGTCCCATCATCTCCCATTGGGGGATTACTGGCGGTTCATTCTTTGAAACGATTCAGGACGTCAGATCCAATATCGATTTGAGAGTGCTACAGACTTTTTCCTTCATCTACCCAACCTTTCCCGAGCGCGCGAAGCCCGTAATCGAGGCTTATTTGGCGCGTTATACGGACGCACAGACGGTACGGGACATATTTGCCCCGTCGGAACCGCACATGCATACGACTTGGTCCATCTGCTAGCAGTGGCGGTAGAACAAGCGCAGAGCACAAATTCGCGCGCCGTGCGAATTGCCCTCGAAAACCTGCCGCCGCACAGAGGTTTGATAAGGGATTACACTCCTGCATTCACATCCAATAACCACGATGCCTTAACTTCGGATGACTTTAACATTTCCAGATTCGACGTAGATGGCACCATTGTGCCAATTCGATAAACGTACTGAC
>JAPPOI010000343.1 GCA_028818055.1 Boseongicola sp. | reverse complement strand
TGATGGGACATCCCGAAGAAAAGGATGGCTCCCAGAAGAAATCTCGCAAAAAGCTGTGTTACCTGTGTCATAGCCGTCGCCTCCTCACTTGCGATGGCCAGCCAGGATGGGGACCGTTATGTGGCCTTTTCCATCGGGCTGGTGATGGGTCGGGAAAGGGTTTTTTCGATGATTCCCAGGCGATCTCGGAGCTGGATAAGATCAGCCTCTGCTGCGCTGTAGAGAGACCCGTCGATCTGTCTGCGGATGCGCGTTGATAGTGTTGTTGCAAGAACTGTTTCTGCTGCTGCATAGCGTGCCGCGCCGCGGGCTTTCAGGCCCTCCAGTCTGGCTTCGGCGGCCTGCAAGGTGGCCAGCAGGGAGATCTCGGTGCTGGTGGCAGCGACGCGGATCACCCGCGCGCGCTCGGCAGGAGCGAGTTCTGCGGCTCCGCCGCCACCATGCGGTGGCCAGTTCATCGGAACACATCCACCGAGCAAAATGCTCGTGCCAAGAGCCAGGATACCAACGCGCATCATCATGCTGCCCTCGCGCGGAGGCCTTGGTTTGCAAAGAAGGCATGCAGCCGAGCCATGAGGTTCGTCAGGACATTCTGGGACGAACGCGGGCGGGCACCCTGCGCAACAAGATTGAGGTCAAGGCCGAGTCTGGAGAGGAACTCAGCAGGCTGGCCTCTCAGGTTTTCGACTTTGAAGGATATGCCATTGTTGCGGCAGTGCTTGAGAATATGGACAATCATGCCCAGGCCTGATGCGTCAAGGAACGAGACATCGGCCATGTCGAGACTGATTGCCGGGCTGCCCTGCGCCAGGATCCGAGCGGCAACGTCGCGGTCTTTGGCAACGCTGAGAGAATCAAGAGTGCCGGAAATACAGGCAACGGTACGTGATCCGGTTTGAGAGATCGTGCAAAGCATTTTGAGGTCCTCCAGAAGGAAGTGGGTGTCTGACCTCATTGGAAGCAATTCCGTGACCAAAACAAAAAACCAATAAAATCAATTGCTTATATAAATTTCAAGACGATATGCCTCTGAATTTGAGGCATTCTGAATGAAGCGACGTCCCATTTTGGGACACATTCTTTCAACTGTTGGAGCACTTTAGTGGACGTCAAATGCAGGCGGGGGCACCCCGTCGAGCGCCCCCGCAAGTTCAGTCGTGACCGATAAGATGTGTGAGGAGTTATCGACCCCGACCGAAAGCCATGATGGCGACGGTTCGGAAAACGATCCCGATGTCCATTGCCAGCCAATCAAAGAAACGCTGGGTATGGATCGCATAGGCGTGATCAAACGCGACCTTGCTGCGAACATCCTCAATCGTTTCGTCATATCCCTGCCTGACCTGCGCCAGGCCTGTAATGCCGGGTTTCACCCCCGCGGTCCGTTCGGCAAAGTAGGGAATCGCCGTCTCTAGCTTCTGATAAAATCCGGGGCGCTCCGGCCTTGGACCTATGAGAGCCATATCCCCTTTGAGAACGTTAAGGAATTGCGGCAGTTCATCAAGGCGCGTCTTGCGGATGAATTTTCCGACACGCGTCACTCTGGGATCGTTCTTCTGCGCCCATACAGCGCCGCTCCTTGCTTCGGCGTCCTGACGCATGGAACGAAACTTTATCATCTCGAACAGGACAGTCCGGTCCTCAAGGGCTGCGCCAATACGCATCTGGCGAAAGAAGACGGGCCCGGGGCTCTCTATCTTGATGGCCAGAGCGATCAGTGGAAACAGCGGCAAGGTCAGGGCCAACCCAATTCCCGCCCCAAGGATGTCAAAGGTCCGCTTTGCAACGGCAGTAGAAGCTTGATTGATCATGGAACTGTTCCTTTTCACGAAGAGTGGCTGATAGCGGCGGCAGTGCGGCTCCAGCGCCGAAAGTCTCCGCAGAGATATAGAATTGCGCCAAACATCGACTGAAGATGGCCATTTATGATGAAGCTGAGAATCGGCAATCTTGTCGCCGCGACCATGGTCAACACGGCAATCAGCGCGAGTTTTGGCTCTGAAGAAAGGGCTGCGATTGCCGCAAGAGCAGCAATGATCAACAAAGGTCCCATGAGGACACGAAGGCCCTTGCCGGAAACAAGTGAAAAGGCGAGCCTTGTCTGGCGCCGGGCTATCAGATCGGGCAGAAGACGCAACAGCTGTTGCAGGTTGCCTGCGCCAATGCGGCGACGGCGAAACCCGTCATCCCGATCACAAAGTGTTTCCTGCTCCTCTACGAGAATCGCAGGATCATACAGCGTCCTCCAACCCTCGATCGCCACTCTGACAGGTATAACAAAGTCATCATTGATCGTGTCCGCCTCGAGAGGTCTAAGACAAGAGGCCCTAACCGCATAAAGCGCACCGTGCGCTCCCATCAGGCCAGCAAGCCGCGATTCACCTCGCTTCACTGCGCTCTGGTATTGCCAGTAAAACCGTTGGCCCAAACTGCTGCTTTTCGACAGACGATAACCACCACTGACCGCACCCACTTTCGGGTCCCAGAAATGTTGGGCAAGTCGCGAAAGCGCATCTCTGGCAAACATGGCAGAGACGTCCGTCAGGACAGCAATACCACCCTCCATCCGCGTCTTCAGGTCAGTCAAGACGGCAACCTTGCCTCGGT
>JAPPOI010000335.1 GCA_028818055.1 Boseongicola sp. | reverse complement strand
TCATTGCGTCGGAGCCCTCTCCGCGGCCTGGCGTGTACGCTACGGCCAGCTAATGGCCTGCAGCGTCGGCGGCCATGTCCACACCTACGTTACCTGCCAGAACGATGATGTCGGCAAGGCTGGCGCCAGTTCCGGAAGACGATTGGATCCCTTCCAGAACGCCGATGACACGCGCCAATTCGGCAGGATCGTTTGCAGTCCAATCCTTTTGAGGCGCCAGACGAACGCGCGCGCCATTGGCGCCACCACGCATATCCGAACCGCGATAGGTCGATGCTGACGCCCACGCGGTCTTCACCATGTCGGAAACCGACAGCCCTGATGCACGAATGGCTGATTTCAACTCAGCGATATCCACGCCAGACAGATCTTTCCCAGCTGGGACAGGGTCTTGCCAAATCAACTCTTCCGACGGGACGAGTTTGCCAAGGCCACGAACTTTTGGGCCCATGTCGCGATGGGTCAGCTTGTACCAAGCCCGTGCGAAGGCATCTGCGAATTCTTCCGGATTTTCATGGAAACGACGCGAGATCTTTTCGTAGTCGGGGTCCATGCGCATTGCCATATCGGCGGTGGTCATCATCAATGTCACGGTTTCACCCGATCCATCGACTTCCGGTGCATGGTCTTCCGGCTTCAGATCTTTGGCTGCCCAGATATGCGCCCCAGCAGGAGACTTGGTCAGTTCCCAATCATATCCGAACAGGACATCGAAATATCCGTTGTCCCACTGCGTCGGATGTGCGGTCCACGGGCCTTCGATGCCCGAAGTGATCGTGTCTTTGCCTTTGCCGCTTGCGTGGGTGCTGATCCAGCCCAAGCCCATTTGCTCAAGCGGTGCACCTTCTGGCTCGGCACCAACATGGGCTGCGTCACCAGCACCGTGTGCTTTGCCGAACGTGTGTCCGCCTGCGACAAGCGCGACGGTTTCCTCGTCGTTCATCGCCATGCGACCAAATGTTTCACGAATGTCGTGAGCCGATGCGCGTGGATCAGGAGTTCCATCTGGGCCTTCAGGGTTCACATAGATCAAGCCCATCTGAACCGCACCAAGTGGGTTTGCTAGTTCGCGATCGCCAGAATAGCGGCTGTTTTCCTGATCAGATGTTGCAAGCCATTCGCTTTCTGGCCCCCAATACACGTCTTCTTCTGGCTCCCAAACGTCAGCGCGACCGCCCATGAAACCAAAAGTTTTGCCGCCCATCGACTCGATGGCGACATTGCCAGCAAGGATTAGCAGGTCAGCCCAAGACAGTTTCTTGCCGTACTTCTGCTTGATCGGCCAAAGCAAACGACGTGCTTTGTCGAGGTTGCCGTTATCCGGCCACGAGTTAAGAGGTGCAAAACGCTGCTGGCCCGATCCACCGCCGCCACGGCCATCAAATGTCCGGTACGTACCGGCACTGTGCCAAGCCATGCGGATAAAGAACGGACCGTAGTGTCCGTAGTCGGCAGGCCACCAGTCTTGGCTGTCTGTCATCAATGCATGAAGATCGGCAACAACAGCGTCCAAATCCAGATTTTTGAACTCTTCTCGATAGTCAAAAGCTTCGCCCATGGGATCCGACAGTGTCGAATTTTGGTGAAGTGACTTCAGGCTGACCTGATCAGGCCACCAATTCCGATTAGCAGCATGCGCGCCGCCAAAAACTGGGCATTTGCCCTCGCCGCTGTGAGAGGCTCCGTCCATAACAAACTCCTTGGGTCTTCCGCTGTTGGGGTAGGCACCTTGGTGCGATGTCCAAACCGTACCAAACCTCGGTGATATAGATAAGTTGCTTTTTCTGATAACTACGATAAGTTTTTCTGATGAAAAATGTAACCCTGAAACAGATGCGTTATTTCGAAGCACTTGTCGCCCAAAGGCATTTTGGGCGTGCTGCGGACGTCTGTGCTGTATCCCAGCCAGCATTGTCCATGCAGATCAGGGATTTAGAAGAGGCGATGGGGATGCCTCTTTTCGAGCGACGTGCGCGAGAGGTCACGTTGACTGCATTTGGCGAAACCGTCGCGCCCAGAATCCGCGCGATCGTCCAATCAGTCGACGAGTTGGGTGAACTGGTTCGTGCGGCCGGAGATAATCTTGCAGGCCGTTTGAGGCTTGGGGTGATTCCCACGATCGCGCCGTATCTGTTGCCGTCGTTGCTTGGGCGTTTGTCCAAGGCATTCACTGGTCTCGAAACGCACATTCGGGAAACGCTGACGCCGCGCTTGGTGGACGAGTTAGCCGTCGGGCAGCTTGATGCTGCCATCCTCGCTTTGCCGGTCTCCGAACCATCGTTCGTTGAAGTGCCATTGTTCGACGAAGACTTCGTTTTGATCACTTCAATGACCGAGACGCCAAAAACCAGACGCGCCGAAGACTTGGACCACCAACGACTGTTGCTTCTGGAAGAAGGTCACTGCTTTCGCGATCAGGCGTTGAGCCTGTGCAATATTGCGCCTGGACGGCCACGGGACGGTCTGGATGGAAGCTCACTGTCCACACTTGTTCAGATGGCCGGGGCAGGGCTTGGCGTGACGCTTCTACCGGAAATGGCCGTCCGTGTTGAAACACGCTCGGCACCAGTCCGCGTATCGCGTTTTTCGTCTCCGACGCCTCGAAGATCCGTTGGAATGATC
>JAPPOI010000193.1 GCA_028818055.1 Boseongicola sp. | reverse complement strand
TCTGGCCTGCGATGCGTTGTGCACGTTCTTTCGCAACAACCCAATTGGGTTTCTTCGTGGCCATGGCGTAAAGCGGTATACGCTTACATGGGCGGCCTCAAGCACTAAGGGCCGATCAGTCTTTGCCGCGGGATTACTTGCGGCCCTATGGTATGTCCGCGGGTTTGTCCGAGTAGGCCTACGAGGCACGCCGGTGGATTTCGTATTGACGGGTTGGTTAGAGGCTTATATCTCCGCGCTTCGTGGGCGACAGGCCGCAAGGTGTGGCAGGGGACTGTAACTCCCTCGCGGAGACGCACGCCTGGTTCGATTCCAGGGTCGCCCACCATCTCGCATTTTTGGGTAAAAAAATCCGCTAATTCCTTGAAAGGATAGGAGATTTTAGCGGTTCGATAACCTTTCTCGCGGTTGTACGTAAGGGGCCCTGAAAAGGCCAAACGGAGCACTGTCTGGCGCAATGCAAAGCCACCATTTTTGTAAATTCTCCAAGGACTTGTCAGAAGTCTAAAGGCTGGTTCGATAGTGTCATTCTGGTGTCCGGCAAATTCGCCCGTTTTTTTGAGCTGATCAGCTAGTTTGAGCTTCTGACGCTCCAGCTTCTCAATGCGCGATTCATAGGCCGTGATGACCGATTGGCTGTTCGCATGGACAATGCGGTCCAGAAAGCCTTCAATCTGCTTCTCGGCATCCTTGATCTGTTTGCACAGTTGATTTTTCGCGCCTTCACTTTCTTTCAGGCGTACAGCAAGAATGTCAGCAAACATCTCCCTAGCCATAGCCACGAGCGATCCGACAGGCTCCAAAGCTCTTAGAATGTCCTCAGCGCCATCTTCGACCTTGGCGCGCGCAATCGATTTGCGGTTCGGGGTGCATCCTTTCGTGTCGCACAGATAGTATGGATAGTGCTTGTTGCGCCCCTTCGACCAACAAGAGGTCAAAGGCTGTCCACAATCATCAAAGGACACAAAACCGCGCAGCGGGAAGTCTTCATTGATGTCCTTGCGCGCGGGAGCGTAGACCGCGCCGTTCAGGTTTTTCTGGATGCGCTCGAAAGTATCAAAGCTGATTAGAGGCTGATGATGGCCCTTGTCCGCCATTGGTCCGAGGATAATGGCGAGTGCAATGCCGCGGTTTTTCAGCTCGGTCATCACCCGCATCCACAACTTTGCCCCCTCAGTCTGCTCGATCCAGATGCCAAGGACTTCCTTGGTGCCATCTGGCTGGATACCGAGCGCGATATAGACGGCCTTGTTCCTGAGAAACCCTCGTCCCTGATCTTCACCCGGACCGCGTCGAAAAAGATCAGCGGGTAGCAGGCGTCCAGCGGACGCGCCTGCCATTCCTTCACAGCGTCCATGACTGTATCGTTCGCCTTGGGTCTCGAACCAATGGCGACCTCAAGGCTCACTCCGGCTGATCAATCCGGACGAGACGTCGACGCCGTAGATATCCTCCAGGTGCCCGTCCGCCATGGGCCTCGGACCAATGGCGGCCTTATGGCGAACTCTCGCGAGTTGTCATGCCGCGTGCGTACATGCTGATGATCTTCTCGTCGAAGCCTGGAAACCGGGGCTGATACTTGGCGATCAGCTGCGGATCGAAGGTGCCCGCCCGATCCCGCGGAATGTCCAGCGGCACTTTCGAGCTCTCCGTCTGCACCACCTTCGGAGATGTGCCGTTTCGACGCTTCCGCTTGCCGGAGCTATGCTTGTCTAACCCGCTGTTCTAAACGCACTGCGCGCTTTCTTCAGGTCGTCGAGCAAGCCGTCCTTCGAGAAAACATCGTTCGGATCGCGGTCGCCGAGCAACTCATCCAATACCTGCTTTGAAATGGCAATGCGATGATACTCCTTCTTCCATCATCTTGACCCGAGCCACAGACGTTGAAACAGTCCCCAGGCTGGACTTAGCGCTGCAAGCCTCAGGGTGTGATCAGGCGACGGCTCGGCACAAGCCGCGATCATGCTTTTTTGAGCAACCGCAGTTCCAAAGCTTGCTCAACCACGACCTCCTTCAGATCGCGGGATTCCCGTCGCAGTTCCTTGACTTCCGGTGATGTTCGCCTGACGCGCGGTATAACAAGCCAGGCGGTTCTTCCCGGCTTCGAGGAATTCCTTCGACCAACTGTAATACAGGCTCTCAGCGATCCCGTCACGCCCACAAAGTGCAGCGATACTCTCTTCACCACGCAGCCCCGCCAACACGACCCTAATCTTCTCTTCGGCAGAATAGTGCTTGCGAGACTTACGCTTGATACCTCTGACCAACTTGTCAGCAGCATCCTTCGATGTTCCCTTGTTCGGGGCAAACGCCCCACTGGGGCCTTTTCTGATCCCTCCAACTCTTGTTCATCTTCGCTCCATAATGGCTTCGGTGAACCAGAAATCCTCCGTTGCTCAAACCCCAAATCTACCCGGTAAGTGCTGACGTCAGGCACGGCCGTCTCGTATTCCACGTCTTTGCATTCATCGCGCAGTTTAAGCGGGAGCGGATTTCAGAGCGGACGCGGGAAGGGTTGGCATCAGCGCGCAAACACGGTCGCATCGGGGGCAGGCTCCCTGCCCCATCCTAGGTTCAGGAGCCATTGATTTCTGTCGGGCGGCGTGATTCACGGTTCGAAAAA
>JAPPOI010000195.1:540-12314 GCA_028818055.1 Boseongicola sp. | reverse complement strand
GGGTGGGATCGCGTGCTGCCACATGACCGATCTCGTGGGCGAAAACTGCGGCGATTTCATCCGGACTTTCCGCTTCGTCCAGCATCCCGCGAAAAAACACCACCTGACCGCCGGGCAAAGCGAACGCATTGATCATGTCATGATCAAGAACGCTAACCGTAACAGGATACGGCAAATCAAGGCCTTCGCCCTCTAAACGGACGAGCATTTTTTGCAGTGCTTCGTCACCTTCAGGCGTTGAACAAAAACCAACGGGAAACATGTCCGACCCGAGAGCGGTTTGTATTTGCTCCAGAGTAGCTTCACCCAAGGCTTGCTCGCCACGCGCCGGCAAGAAGCGCGCGAGTTGATCCGCCATGACCGGCACAAGCAAAAACACGATGGCAAAGACTGCTGCGACCGCGGCGCCCGCCCAAGCCAAAACACGTCCTTTGCCGTGCACAGGCTGACGTTTTGAGAGTTTCGGCGCACGACGTCGAACAACTGCAATTGTCACTTCATCGGTAATCGTCAAACGAGCCAAAGCACGCTGTGTGCTCGTCAAGACCAGAGCAGATGTGTCAGCTTGGTCGGGAATTTCACGGAGTTCGCTCAGCGGCCAGTTTTCAACTGGGGCTTCCGGTGGCTTGATCGTGAGGCAACTAGCGTTCTCGTTGATTTCGAACTCAACACGCTGAACGCGTGCCGTTCGACCATCAATGAAATCGGCAAATCCTTCCGGACGGGATGGTGTGGCGCCAACGGAGATGATGGTCATATCGCCGCCCCCAGATCGAGAGCTTCGGCAAAGCCTTCCGCTTCACGGTGCTCATCTCGCTCGCGCTGAGAGACATTCACCAATGCTTCGGCACCCAAAACTTCGATGCGCTCAGCGTAATGACGCCAAAGTGGCAAGGTCACAAAAACATGCTGCAAAGCCGCCCAAATAAGGAAGACGGCGAAATACAAAGCGAACCCAATTGCCTGGAGTCCCAACCCCGGCGCGCCAAGATTGTCGAAATCATCCAGAGAAAATGCTTCGCCAATGTTTGCAAACATTATGCCAACGAAAGCGAATGCCACGCCAATTGCCAATGCGCCGGCAATCAATGACGTCACAAAGTACCCAAACGAGTAAATCCAAATGACCCGTGGCGCAGAAATCCTACAGTCGAACCGGATCGACCCGGCGGTCTTTGTATTCGACAATTGCCGAAAACTACGGACCCGGTACCAAGCAAATGTAAGAAGCAGCAACGGGGAAGCTGGCAATGCGATCGAGAGAAGTGCCTCGGGGTCGCCGTCTTCAGTTACATACATTCCGACAAGCGCGAAAACCAGAAAACCCAAAACGATCCAACTGGGGATCGCGCCCAGAATAAGCATCGTCCAGCGTCCGCCTTGATTGAACTGCACATCCCCAAACCACGTGCGATCCCACCGATACTTTTCCAGCCGGTACGTCATGAGAGGCCAAAGCAACGTTCCAGAAATAATGGTTAAGAACCAATACACTAGGGCACGCCAACAATACCCCCACGCGCCAGGATCAACACCAAATCTGATCCCCCGCCAACGGGTCCTGGCATAGACGTAACGACGCGCGCGATACCTGGCGTAGAACCAAATTGGGACGACGCCGGCCAAGGACGCAAAATACGCGACTGAGTTTCCCTCAAACAATGAAAAGCTGAGGAACATCAGGATCAAATTCACAACGCCGATGTAGAACGCAAGAATGACGACGGCGATGAAGAAGCCCAAGAGCTTTTCAAGCGGCTCACCAACATATTCCAAAGGCTGACCACCAGGGCGAATTGACGACCAATAATAGCGCCGAAGTCGGGTTTTCATCCAAAAACGGTAGATTCCCACGGTGATAACCGTCAGAAATCCCATCCAGAGTGCCATTCTGAGCAACTTGCCGCGCTGACCGATGAACTTTGTTGTCAGGGTCGAGTGCAGCATCAGACTAGGTGAACCGATTGTCTTGTGGGAAACCGCGCGGCGCCATGCGGCCCGCGCTCGCACGGGCACCTTGCCATTCTTCAAGCTCGGTCACATGTCGTGTGCGACCTGCCGGGTCAAGCCACTGCAAACCTTCAGCAAGCTCGAAGGTTCGTGCGTCGCTAAGGCCGCCGTCCTTATATTTTTGGAGCCGGACACCTTTGCCGAGACCCATTTCTGTCAGGTCAGCAACGGGGAAGATGAGCATTTTTCTGTTTTCACCAACAACCGAGACATGGTCTCCAGAAGCGGCCACGCACACTTTTGCGCGGACATCTCCCTTAACATTGAGAACCTGTTTTCCGCTTCTCGTCTGCGCAACCACGTCATCTTCGGCAACTACGAACCCATCGCCCGCAGAAGAGGCGACCAAAAGCTTTGCTGTTGGTGTGTGAATGAACAGAGCGACAATCTCGGCCTCGTTCGGCAAATCGACCATCAACCTGACGGGCTCGCCCATCCCTCGCCCGCCCGGGAGATTGGATACACTGAGAGTGTAGAACCTGCCGTTTGAACCGAAGACCAGCAGGCGATCGGTTGTCTCGGCATGGAAAATGAAGCGTGGTCCATCGCCATCCTTGAACTTGAGCTCGCGTGAAAGATCGATATGGCCAGTCATAGCACGGATCCATCCCATCTGCGAGCAGACGATTGTGACAGGTTCCTTGTCGATCATTGCCTCGATCGGGACGTCTTCGATTTCGGCGGCCTCGGCGAAAGTTGTCCGTCGAGCGCCACCTTCAGCTCCCTTGCCGAAGGTTTTCTTCACTTCTCGAAGTTGATCAACAATCTTTGCCCACTGGCGTTCTTCGTTCTCCAGCAGGTCTTCCAGGTCGGCCCGCTCGATCAACAACTCATCATACTCGCGGCGAAGCTCGATTTCCTCAAGCCGACGCAGAGCACGCAAGCGCATGTTCAAGATGGCTTCGACCTGAACTTCGCTCAACTCGCCTTCGCCGTCCGGTGGCGAAACATAGTCATCTTCCGACACAGCGCGCACAAAATCGCGTGCCCAATTCTCGCGCATCAAAGCGGCCTTTGGATCATCGTCGTATCTGATGATGTCGATGACGCGATCCAAGTTCAAAAAGGCCGTAATAAATCCTTCCAAGACCTCAAGACGATGATCAATCTTGTCCAGCCGGTGCTGCGAGCGGCGCGCAAGAACTTCGCGACGATGCGCCAAAAATGCGCGCAACACTTCTTTCAGCGAACAAACCTTGGGCGTCACACCATCGATCAGCACGTTCATGTTGAGGCTGAACCGGGTTTCCAGATCGGTGTTTCGGAACAACATGTTCATCAAGACGTCTGGGTCGACATTTCGAGAGCGCGGTTCCAGAACAATCCGGATATCCTCAGCCGACTCATCTCTGACGTCGCCCAGTATCGGGACTTTCTTCGTCTGAATGACTTCGGCCACTTTTTCGATCAGGCGACTCTTGGGCACTTGGTACGGGATCTCTGTCACGACGACCTGCCATTGTCCTCGCCCAAGATCTTCAACTTCCCACTTTGCACGAACTCGGAAGCCACCGCGTCCCGTCCGATAGGCTTCGGCGATAGCGTCAGGTGGTTCGATAACGATCCCACCCGTCGGAAAGTCCGGACCCTTAACCATCTCGATCAGTGTGTCGTCGCGCACCAAGTCACTGTTTTGCTCCTTGGCAAGGTGGATGCAGGCATCACAAAGTTCGTCAATGTTGTGAGGTGGAATATTGGTCGCCATCCCAACCGCAATACCGCTTGCGCCGTTCGCTAGCAGATTTGGAAATGCGGCTGGCAGAACCGCAGGCTCATCAAGCGTGCCATCATAGTTCGGGCGAAAATCGACCGCGTTCTCAGTCAAGCCCTCCATCAGGGCTTCGGCGGCGGCGGTTAATCTTGCTTCGGTGTATCGTTCGGCAGCTGGGTTATCCCCATCGATATTGCCGAAGTTTCCTTGGCCATCGACCAGCGGATAGCGGACGTTGAAGTCCTGAGCCAAACGAGCCATCGCATCGTAGATCGCTTGGTTCCCGTGGGGATGATAGTTGCCCATCACGTCGCCAGAGATTTTTGCTGATTTTCGGAAGCCGCCCGAGGACGACAATCTCAGCTCACGCATGGCGTAGAGAATCCGGCGATGCACAGGCTTCAAGCCATCGCGCGCGTCTGGCAGTGCGCGGTGCATGATCGTGCTCAGCGCATAGGTTAGATAGCGCTCGCCGATGGCGCGGCGTAGCGGCTCCGCCAGATTGCTTTCGTCGATCTTGGGGTCGTCGGGGGTGTCAGCCATAGATGATGTGTAGCTTTGGCCCAAAAGGACGTAAAGCGCATAACTGACGCAACATCACAGGATTTCCCCGCGACTCTTTTGGGGCGAATCGGTTATGTCGCGCTTCACGGGGATCACATCTGCTTGCACGTCCAGAGGGGGCTTGGATGCTCAAATACATCGTACTGACGCTTGCCGCACTTTACGGCGTGCTCATGATATTCGGCGACGAATCTCGTCGCGAACCTGTTTCGCGGAATGCGACAAGCGCTGTATTCGATTTTTCATTCGCAAACCTCGCGCCCGAAGTCGAAACTTCTGAGTTGGGTGACACAGGTTATATCCCTGTCATTTCGGACGACGACGCTGTTGCTGCAGCCATGTCGGCTGGCCAATCCTATCGAGATAGCTTGGAGGCCACGTCCGAGTTGCGTGGACTTATCCTAGCCGTCGAAACTGCAAGCGCAGGCGTGGTCGAAGTTTCTCAGCCGGTTGAGCAAGTCGTTTCAGAGGCAATAACCGTGGCCGAGCCGTTGCCACGTTGGTACGTCAGTGGAACTCGGGTGAATCTGCGTTCGGGTCCGGGCACAGGTAACGAGGTTGTCGCGCAACTGGGGCTGGGGACTGAAGCTGAGGTGTTGAGTGATACCTCGTCGGAATGGATTGAGATCCGAACTTCAGAAGGCACGACCGGTTGGATCTTCTCGACATTCTTGTCGGAACAGCCACCAGCTTAACTCGGCGACCCCTTTTCATAAGTGGGCCAGTCTTCTGGAAACGACACCCAGTCGTGTTTTTCCTGCATCCAGATTGCTCTGATCGGCGTCGGGCTGTCTGAATCGAAGTTCCCAATTGGAACGCCCACGTGATCAGGTCGCATCTCCAAGGTCCAGTATAAGGTTGAACCGCAGGTCTCGCAAAAGTGGTTCTCCAATTTGCGACCAGACTCTGCCCTGCGCGACCATGTTTTGGGCTCGCCTGTGACGTTGAATACGGTCTTGCCAAAGTAAGCCGCTGCGCCAAACGGCGAACCCGTCCGTTTCTGGCATGCAACACAGTTGCACGCTACGACGAAATCGGGGGCTTCGACCGCTTCGGCAACCAGCGCACCACATTGACATGACGCTTTGTGTGTCGTCATCCTGAACCTCCAAAATCAACGGGAGCACCATGGCAGACACGCGAAAAACCATCCTCATAACAGGATGCTCGTCCGGTATCGGATACGATTGTGCCCATTATCTTGCCAACAAAGGATGGCGCGTTTTTGCGACCTGCCGCAAGCCAGATGACGTCAGACGTCTGATTGACGAGGGGCTGGAAAGTTATGTGCTCGATTATGACGATGACGAAAGCATAACTGCTGGTGTCACCGAAACACTGAACCGCACTGGCGGTTCGCTGGATGCGTTATTCAACAACGGTGCCTACGGGATTCCGGGCTTACTTGAAGATCTTCCACGGGCCGCTTTGAAAGCCAACTTCGAGACGAATTTTTTCGGCCAACACGAGCTCACTCGTCAGCTTATTCCGGTCATGCGTGAACAAGGTCACGGTCGAATACTAATGAACTCTTCAGTTCTTGGGTTTGCCGCCCTGCCCTGGCGCGGCTCCTATAATTCAACGAAGTTTGCCATGGAGGGATGGGCTGACACGCTAAGGTTAGAACTTCGCAAATCAAACATTCACGTCGTTCTGATCGAGCCCGGCCCCATCACGTCTGACATCCGACGTAACTCAATCCCACATTATGAGAAATGGATCGAACCTGAGAAGTCTGCGCGCGCGGACGCCTATAAAAACCGTCTGGAAAAACGCCTATATGTTGATGACGGAGTGCCGGATCGCTTCGAATTGCCGGCTGAGGCCGTGTCAAAGGTGGTTCATGATGCTCTCACCATCAGGAATCCGCGAAACCGATATCGCATTACAACGCCAACCAAGGTTTTTGCGCTGTTGAAGCGTATACTTCCGTCGCGAATGCTTGATGGTATCCTGGTAAAGGGCTAATGCCTTCGCTTTCCGACGAAGATGCACTAGGTCACCTTCCGAAGAGGAACCAAACATGCTGAATGACCCGCTTTTTATTGTCGTAGCAATCGCAGTTCTTATCGTTCTGGGGATCTTGCTGACCGGGATCGGTGGGTTCGCCAAAGGCGGAGACTTCAACCGAAAACACGCCAACCGCATCATGCGCTACCGTATCTATGCGCAGTTTGCCGCGGTGGTTCTGATTTTACTGTTTGTCCTCATACGGGGAAAAGGCTGACATGGTTGTCCTGAACAAAATCTACACGAAAACAGGTGATGCAGGCGAAACTGCACTGGGAAATGGTGCACGCGTGGCCAAGCATTCGATGCGGGTTACGGCATACGGAACGGTTGACGAATTGAATGCAACTGTCGGTATGGCGCGGCTGGTTGCTGACGACACAACCGACAAATTGCTATCTGCAATTCAGAACGATCTTTTCGACCTGGGTGCCGATCTTTGCCGCCCGGATATGGATAGGGACGATGAAGCTGGCTATCCCGTGCTGCGCATGACTATCACCCAAACCGAACGGCTTGAGTCCGAGATCGACGCGATGATTGCCCGCTTGCAGCCCTTGAAGTCGTTTATTCTGCCGGCGGGAAGCGCTCTGGCGACCCAATTGCACCTTTGTCGCACCGTGGCTCGACGCGCCGAACGCCTGACGGTCGAACTTGCGACGATGGAATCGGTGAACGAGGCGGCCGTGAAATACCTGAACCGTTTAAGCGATTGGTTCTTTTGTGCGGCGCGAGTTGCCAATGATGAAGGCCGCGCAGATGTTCTTTGGGTGCCAGGAGCAAACCGAGGTTAGTCGCTTGCGGGCTCCCAAAGCTCAATGGGATTGCCTTCCGGGTCGTGAATTCGCGCAAATCGACCAATCCCGTCCATTGTCATCTCATGGCTGATCGCAATTTTCGCTTTCCGTAATTGCTCGATCATCTTATCCAGATCATTCACTCGAAAATTGAGCATAAAGCTCTGTTTTTCATCAAAATAATCTGTATCAGCCGCAAAAGGGGCAAATACCGTCACGCCAGACGATGACACCCAAGGCGGCGTTTCCATGTCGGTTGGGGCCGGCGAAACACCCAAATGTTTATCGTACCACGCTGCCAATCCGGCCGGGTCTTGGGCGCGGAAGAAAAACCCTCCAATTCCCTGAACTTTTTCCATCTCATTCTCCAAATTCCGTTTCTACCCAAGCAACTTAAAAAGAACGCGGCGTCTGAGTGCCAAAACGCGTCGATTTTACACTGTTTTCTTTTAACACGCTTCGCTACACCCACCGGGAATCGATTGGGAAACCCCCAAGGCATAGGGAGTATGCGCAAATGAAGGTGTTGGTGCCTGTCAAACGCGTGATCGACTATAACGTGAAGGTTCGCGTGAAGGCGGACGGATCGGGTGTTGATCTCGCAAACGTGAAAATGTCGATGAACCCATTCGACGAAATTGCCGTAGAAGAGGCAATTCGTTTGAAAGAGGCTGGCAAAGCAGAAGAAGTTATTGCGGTTTCCATTGGTGTGAAGCAAAGCCAGGAAACGCTGCGTACAGCACTTGCCATGGGCGCCGACCGGGCAATTCTGATTGTTGCTGCCGAAGATGTGCATACTGACATCGAACCCCTTGCAGTCGCCAAATTGCTGAAGGCAGTTTGCGACGAAGAGCAGCCCGGCGTCGTACTTTGCGGCAAGCAAGCCATCGACAACGACATGAATGCGACCGGCCAGATGTTAGCTGCTTTGACCGGTTGGGCTCAGGCGACTTTCGCGTCTGAAGTCGACATCGACGGCGACAGTGCAACTGTTACTCGCGAAGTTGATGGCGGCCTGCAGACCATCAAAGTCGCCATGCCTGCGATCATCTCGGTGGACCTGCGATTGAACGAACCACGTTATGCATCGCTTCCAAACATCATGAAGGCCAAGAAAAAGCCTTTGGATGAGAAGACTCCTGCTGATTATGGCGTCGACGTCGCGCCGCGCTTGACGGTGGTCTCGACGACCGAACCTGAGGCACGCAAGGCTGGTGAAATTGTCGGCTCGGTAGACGAGTTGGTTTCGAAACTCAAAGAAGCGGGAGCAGTCTAATGAGCGTTCTTCTTCTCGGCGAAGTTATGAATGGCGAACTTTCAATGGACGCCACCGCAAAGGCGGTTACAGCCGCCAAAATGATGGGCGACGTTACAGTTCTTTGTGCCGGAGCGGCAGCTAGCGCCGCGGGCGAAGCTGCGGCGACTATTGACGGCGTTTCAAAAGTGCTGGTGGCGGAAGATGCTTCTCTTGGGCATCGTCTGGCTGAACCAACGGCAGCTTTGATCGTTTCTCTGGCTGGCGATTATAGCCATATCGTTGCACCAGCCACGACAGACGCGAAAAACATCCTGCCACGCGTTGCGGCGATGTTGGATGTGATGGTGATCTCGGACATTTCAGGCGTTGTAGATGCTGAAACATTCGAGCGTCCAATCTACGCCGGTAACGCGATCCAAACGGTCAAATCTTCAGATGCGACGAAAGTCGTCTCTATCCGTACATCGACGTTCGACGCAGCCGCCGAAGGTGGTTCGGCACCCGTCGAAGCAATTTCTGCAGCTGATAATCCAGGCCTGTCTGAATGGGTTGAAGACAAAGTAGCCGAAAGCGACCGTCCGGAATTGACCAGTGCCGGTATCGTAGTATCTGGCGGACGTGGCGTTGGTTCGGAAGAAGACTTTGCCTTGATCGAGAAGCTTGCCGATAAGTTGGGTGCAGCTGTCGGTGCTTCGCGTGCCGCCGTTGACTCGGGCTATGCTCCTAACGATTGGCAAGTTGGCCAAACTGGCAAGGTAGTTGCACCTGATCTTTACGTGGCCGTCGGCATTTCCGGCGCGATCCAGCATCTTGCTGGCATGAAAGACTCCAAGGTTATCGTTGCAATCAACAAAGACGAAGAAGCGCCGATCTTCCAAGTTGCCGACTACGGTCTGGTTGCGGACCTCTTCAACGCTGTTCCAGAATTGATCGAGAAACTCGACTAGAATTCAGGCAAATATTTGTGCGAGGGGCCTGCTTTTGCAGGCCCTTTTCAATTCTATTTGGCAAATGGAACCGCTAACCTTGCGTCGCGGGCGAAGGCGTGTAACGTCCCGTCGCAGAGAAAGGGCGATCTAATGGATATCCAGAAAGTCGGTGTGATTGGTGCAGGTCAAATGGGCAATGGCATTGCCCACGTGTTCGCACTTGCTGGATACGACGTAGAAATGACGGACATCAGCCGCGAGGCGCTGGATGCTGCGGTCAGCCTGATAGCGTCAAACCTTGATCGCCAAGTGGCGCGAGAAAAGATCTCTGCCGAAGACCGCGAGGCGGCCCTGAAGCGCATTTCGACAACAATGGAATTGCCGAAGCTTGGCTCCACAGATCTGGTTATCGAAGCCGCAACCGAACGGGAGTCGGTCAAGACCGCGATATTTGAAGATCTTGTTCCGCACCTGAAACCCAACACCATTTTAACGTCCAATACGTCGTCGATTTCGATCACACGTCTTGCCAGCCGCACAGACCGGCCAGAGAAGTTCATGGGGTTCCATTTCATGAACCCGGTGCCAATCATGCAGTTGGTGGAGCTGATCCGCGGGATCGCGACCGACGAGGACACATATCAAAGCTGTTTGAGCGTTGTTGACCGCTTGGGAAAAACGGCAGCAAGCGCAGAGGACTTTCCGGCTTTCATCGTGAACCGAATTCTCATGCCTATGATCAATGAAGCGGTTTACACGCTTTACGAGGGCGTTGGTTCGGTGAAGTCGATCGATTCAGCCATGAAACTTGGAACCAATCATCCGATGGGACCGCTTGAGCTTGCCGACTTCATCGGTCTTGATACCTGCTTGGCGATTATGAACGTATTGCACGACGGATTGGCTGATACGAAGTATCGTCCTTGTCCGTTGTTGACCAAATATGTTGAAGCGGGATGGCTTGGTCGGAAAGCCCAGCGCGGTTTCTATGATTATCGAGGCGACGAACCCGTTCCGACGCGGTAACGCTTCACGCCCCCTCGCCGAACTTATCAGCAACAAGCGCTTCAATCGCTTCGGCAAGCTCGGAAGCAGAATGTCCACTTGTGGAAACTTCAATTGTGGTGCCCTTGGCGGCACCAAGCATCAACAGCCCCATAATGCTGTCGCCCGAAACTGACATGCCATCTTTGGAAATCTCGGCATCTGCATCAAACTCTTCTACGAGCTCTGCCAGTTTCGCTGATGCACGGGCGTGAAGGCCCTTTTCATTGACGATCATCAGGGTTTTTGTGGTGTCGTCAGTCATCTGTCTTCAAATTAGCCGTCAAAACTATCAATATATTTGCGTCCAGCGACCCTTGCGGCTTCAACCGCCTGTGGCAGGGGCTTGTGACGACATTTTGCCAATTTGATCAGCATTGGCAAATTTGCCCCGTAAAGGATTTTTCGATCTGTTGGGCTGCATGCGCGTAGGCTGAGGTTCGAAGGTGATCCGCCGAACATATCAGTGACCATCACCACGCCTTCGCCGGAATCGACGCTATCAGCAGCGGCGCAAATTTCAGCCTGCTTCTCTGCGCGATCATGTTCCGGTTCGATTGCAATGGCGCGAACGCCAGATTGCTTGCCAACAACATGCTCGACGGCGGCAAGATATTCTTGCGCCAGTCCACCATGCGCGACGATCACAATACCGATCACCTTTACGTCCCTATGTCCCCACGGCGCCGTTCAGTCGCGCGCCGCTCCAATTCCCGGTGCCGAGTTGACACCTGCCATCCTTGTTGTGCAAGAGCCTTTGCCGCAAGTTCCGCGACAGCAACGGATCTGTGTTGCCCCCCGGTACACCCAAAAGCAATGGTCAAATAGGTTTTACCTTCCTCATTGTATGCAGGCAGAAGCATTAAAGTGAGATCAATAAACCTTTCGAAGAACGACGCAAATCGTAAGTCACCCTGAACAAAGTCGGATACCTCTTCATTTCGTCCGTCAAGCTCGCGAAGCTCGGCCTCCCAATGAGGATTCGCCAGAAACCGAACATCCATTACAAGATCCGCCCCACGTGGCAGACCACGTTTGTAAGAGAAGCTCTCAACAGAAACGACAATCTTTGCGTCCTCGGCGGCGCCAAAAACACGGCCTATCTCGGCCTTGAGATCATGCACCGTTAGATCGGAAGTATCGATCAGAACGTCCGCACGAGCCCTGACAGGTATTAGAAGTTCTTCTTCGCGAGCAATCCCAATGTCCGGCGTCTCAGAAGGGGCTAACGGGTGGCGACGTCGAGTTTCGGAATAGCGACGAACCAAGACGTCCGCCCGACAATCCAAATACAAAAGCTCGGCGTCAATATTCGGGTTCGCTTCGATTGCATTCAGAAACGAAATCATCGCGTCGGTAGAAAAATCACGGTTTCTGACGTCAACCCCAAGACCAAGAGGCTGCAGCGGCGGTCGACCAGAAAAAAGTCGGTCAGATATTGACAGTGGAAG
>JAPPOI010000195.1:0-530 GCA_028818055.1 Boseongicola sp. | reverse complement strand
GCCCGCACCGGAAGGACCGGTCACCAAGACTAGCTTGGATGCACCAGTAGGATTTCCAGTTTCCGCGCCAACTGTGGCGCCTCTGACTGACCCGTCGGTCGTCATGGGTTTATCCGCGTTCCTTTGAGACAGGCCACCAACATAGCCACGAAAACGTCGTTCTCAACCTTGTTGACGCAAGGAAAGGCGACACCTTCGATCACGTATGTGTGGGGCTCAGGCAGCCTTTCGGTTTCGATTTCGTCCAGATTGACCACAATTTCCAGGCGGGCTTTCGTATGCGGAAGCTTAATCAATCCGACTCCGCGGGCCTCTATCAAGCCTTCAATACGCGCGGGTGCCGATAAGATCACTCCCTGTTCTGGAAGCGATTGGACCGCCACCTGATCGTCGCTGACAAGCACTGCTCCACGCGAGATGAGTTCTAAGGCCAGTGAAGATTTTCCACTTCCCGAGCGCCCGATAATCAAGGCCCCGCGATTCTCGATGGCGACTGCGCTTCCATGAATAGTTTTGGTTTGTTTGGGTTG
>JAPPOI010000076.1 GCA_028818055.1 Boseongicola sp. | reverse complement strand
GCCGAATGCGCGCCCGGAGATCTGACCCTGGTCGGAAACCTGTAACTTGATCCCAAATCGCTTGAGCTGTCGGTCTTGAACCAGAGACATGAAATTTTCACGGTCGGAGACACGCATGAAGCCATCTGCAAGCGTTGGTGATGCGATAACTGCTAAAAGCGAGGCCAAAATGGCCATTCGATAAAACATGCTTCGGTTCCCGGCTCTTTTCGACACATACGCCTGAAACCAGAGATTGGTTCACTTTAAGCCTAGAACATTTTCCATATTGTAGAGCCCTGGCTTCTTTCCTTGTCCCCAAAGCGCGGCTTTTAGCGCACCACGGGCGAAAATTTGCCGGTCGGTTGCAAGATGGCGCAGAACAAGACGTTCGCCTGGTGCAGCGAATATCACGTCGTGTTCCCCCACAACGTCACCACCACGAATGGCGGAAAATCCAATGGTCCCGCTTTTTCGGGCGCCAGTTATGCCGTCCCTTCCGCGATCGGACATGTCATTCAGACTGACGCCCCGGCCTTCGGCGGCCGCGGCGCCCAGCATTAACGCTGTTCCAGAGGGCGCGTCCACCTTGTGACGATGATGCGTTTCTACGATTTCGATATCGAAATCCTCATCAAGCGCTGCCGCGATCTGTTTGGTCAACTGCACAAGAAGATTCACGCCAAGGCTCATATTCCCAGCCTTAACAATTGCTGCGTGTCGCGATGCGGCTTCTACGGCCGCGTCATCTTCTGCCGTCATGCCGGTGGTACCAATGACGTGGGTGATGCGCGCCTGAGCGGCGTACTTGGCATGAACTAATGTCGCAGCTGGGGCAGTGAAATCTATCAATGCATCGGCATTCGCCAACGCTTCGAGCACGTCCGAGCCAACCGTTACACCCAGTTCAGCTTGACCCATGGAAGTACCAACGTCCGAGCCTATCCAATCGTGACCTTCGCGTTCCAACGCGCCAGAAAGCTGCGCCTTCGATGAGGCCACGACCTCGTTGATCAGCATCTGTCCCATGCGGCCCGAGGCACCAGCAATCACAATTCTTGGCAGTTCGCTCATTCGTTTATTCTCCTTGAGCAATCCTTACGATGACCACAAGCCAAGTGGAAGCACCGCTTGCGGGCAATGTCAGAAATCACTAAGTCGGCGCAATGGCAAAGTCTCGTTTCAATGAAGGTCCCGGACCCAGTCAACGACAGCTTCGTGTGGCGGAGCTGATCCGTCGCCGTTTGAGCGACGTTTTGAACCAAGGCATGGTGCATGATCCCGACCTGAACCGGTTCTCAATTACGGTAGGTGAGGTTTCGTGCTCGCCAGATCTGAAAGTCGCGACAGCTTACGTTTTACCATTAGGTGGCACAGGCAGCGATGAAGCTCTTGAAGCTCTTCGCCGGAATAAGCAGGAAATCAGGCGTGCGGTGAACAAAGGCCTATCGCTCAAGTTTTCACCTGAACTCCGCTTTGTCGTCGACGACACATTTGACCGCATGGATAATACTCGGGCAATGTTCGCAGATGAAAAAGTTCGGCGCGATCTGGATTAGTCTTGGTCTGGCAATCAGCCTACCCGCATTCGCAAATGGCGGTGCTTGCGGATCGATAACATTCGAAGAACTAACATTCGCGGTCTGTCACATCGATCCATCTGAGTACGAGATCGAACTGGCGCTGTACGCAGCCGACGACAAACCGATCGGAACATTTGATCGTCTCTACGAGCATCTGGGTGCGAAAGCCGGTGATCTAGTTTTCGCGACAAACGGTGGGATGTATCACCCGGACCGTCGCCCGGTCGGTTTGTACATCGAAGACGGCGAAGAACTGAAAAGAATTGTCACGCGCGAAGGTCCGGGAAACTTCGGATTGTTGCCAAACGGAGTTTTGTGCCTGACCGAAAAAAGCGCGCAAATCGTCGAAAGCCGTGAATTTGCCGACAATCGACCCGACTGCGCTTTCGCAACTCAATCTGGACCTATGCTGGTTATTGATGGCGAGTTGCACCCGCGCTTTCTGGAAAACTCTGACTCGACCTTTATCCGAAATGGTGTGGGAGTGACCGAGGGCGGCGATCTAGTCGTGGCGATTTCCGACAGCCCGGTGAACTTTCACACGTTCGCGCGTCTTTTTAGGGATACCCTGAGCACCCCACAGGCTTTGTTCATGGATGGGCGAATTTCCCGGATCCATATTCCAGAGTTGAACCGAAGCGACTTTGGGTTTCCGATGGGCCCAATTCTTTACGCGGTTAAGCGAAGCGATTGACGATTTGTCGGACTGACGCTAGCTCGATCATTCGGCATCACCCATTTCGGTAGAACAGTGGCACGACGCAAAAAAGGACGACGCATCTCCGGGTGGGTCATCATCGACAAACCTGCTGGCGTCAGCTCCAACGCTGTCGTCAATAAGGTGCGTTGGGCATTTGATGCACAAAAAGCCGGTCACGCCGGAACACTGGATCCGGAAGCCACAGGTCTTTTGGCAGTAGCACTGGGAGAGGCAACAAAAACCATCCCATACGTCACGGATGCACTAAAGGCATACGAATTCACTGTGCGTTTGGGGCAAGCCACAAACACGGATGACGCTGAGGGAGTGGTCATCAATTCAAGTGACAAACGACCTTCGACTTCGGAAATCGAAGCCGCACTGCCCAGATTTATCGGCGAAATCGAGCAGGTCCCGCCTAAATTCTCTGCAGTCAAAGTCGATGGACAGCGCTCCTATGCGCTCGCGCGATCAGGCGAAGACGTCGAACTAGAGGCTCGGCCTCTGATTGTCGATAGACTGGAAGTCATCGACCGACCAGATGATGACCACGTCAATCTTAAGATGGTTTGCGGCAAGGGCGGATATGTACGCTCGATCGCTCGTGATTTGGGGCAGTCGCTTGGATGCTTTGGTCATGTCTTGAAGCTTCGGCGGATTTGGTCTGGCCCATTCGATCTGGAAGGAGCGTTAGATTTCTCCACGATTGAGGAACATCCAAGGTCGCCGGAACTTGACTCTTACCTGCAACCCATCACGGCAGGGCTTGTCGATCTTCCCGAAGCAAAAGTCACCGCGGAAGGCGCAATGCGCCTTCAAAACGGCAATCCCGGAGAAGTTGCCTTCACTTCGGCCAGTTTTGGGGACATCGCCTGGGCGTCCCATCAAGGACAGCCCATTGCGATAGGACAGTATCTGTCCGGTGAGTTGCACCCAACCCGAGTGTTTCGGCTGTGACGCTCATCGAACGCACAAACTGTGACCCGGCATGTAATAGCTTCGCAATCTATTCCGAATGCGAGCGTTACAGGTATTTGCTGTCGCGAACTTGGGAGGCCGGTGCGCCTCGGCTTCTGTACATCATGCTCAATCCATCAACCGCGACCGAACTCGCCAACGATCCAACGATTGAGCGTTGCGAGAGGCGTGCCCGACAGCTTGGGTTCGGAACAATGGTGATCGCAAACTTGTTTGCATGGCGCGCGACCTCGCCCACAGATTTGAAAGTTGCTAAACTGCCAATCGGTTCTGATAACCTCCGCCTACTTTCAGAGGCAGCCGAAGGTGCCGACACAGTTCTGGTTGCTTGGGGAGTTCACGGTGAACACCAAGGTCAAGCTTTGACGGTATCCGATCATCTACGATCTAAGGATTTGGAGTTGCATTGCCTTGGGACAACAAAAAACGGGCATCCCAGGCACCCCCTCTACGTTTCGTATGCAACAGACTTGCAGGTGTGGACCGGTTACAATTCCGATTAAGCCGACAGTTGTTGGCCTTCCATCTGTACCGGAACAAGCCTCACATTTCGTGCCGTAGCATTCGGTGCGCCCCTAAGGACCGCGGAAAGGCGACCGTCGACCACCACCAGTGCGTCTCTGCCATCCGGCGACGGCCTGACAAGTATGTCTGAATGGCTTTCGGAACCTCTTGTCCATATCTCCACGTACTCGCTTGCCGCATCGAATTCATGAAATTCAGCGGGGGCGACAATCTCGTCCAAAGGAAGCAAAACTGGCGTTTCAGGAGGCGACACTTCTAGGGACGCCAGTTCTTCATCGCCAACAAGCTGAGATAAGGCTTCACGCCTAGGGCCATCCGCAGGATGGTCATAAGCCACCAGCACATCCGCAAGCGGAGGGGCCGCGACCCCGACAAAAGTAACCTTCAGCTGCTCGTGACCATCGTCGAACACAAGTGTCACACCAAGCGCAGTATGAAAGTAGACGAACTCGATGTTTGGAAACGTCAGTGCAATCTGGCACTTGTCCTGACCCACTTTGAATTCAGGAATAACAAAGTCGGAAACATCCGGTGGCACGAGGTGACGAACTGCAGCCCTTTTCGCAACGTCTTGCGAAAAGGGCTGCTCCTCATCCGGTTCCGTATCGGCCAGAAATAAGAGCGCTTTCTCGCGTTCATGCATCATTTCCCCGCCCTGATCGGATTCATCGTGTGATCTTCTGGATTTAGGCATCTGACCAATGTCCTTCATCGCCGAAGCGAAGGCGCGTGGCCATCCGTCATCAGGCCCATGTTCCTGCAAATTCGTCCATCGGACTGCACGGTTCCAGTCGTAGAAAAGCCAATGGAGGGCAGACGCAGCGCACGCACTGAGAATGACCGTTATGAAAAACGACGACAGCATTCACACCCCAAATATTGTTTGAGGGACGTTCTCGCAAAAAGGGGTTACCGCGTTCTTGCGACGACCAAGTTCTTTGCTGCCAATTTTACCAGAATTTAATTACACAGTCGGCCCAACCACCGGAGTCATCAGCAAAATATCGCTTTCCATCGGTGCTGGGCTGCCTGCGATTGGCTCGACGATCATAAGGACATCGCCGTTTAGGCTTACTGTGTAGACGCCACTAGAAGGCGCTGTTTCAGCCAACGAGACGGTTACGGTCGGCCCAATGACCGCTGGGTCATAATAAATGACCAGATCATCCACCGCATCATTATAGTCATGAACAACTGGAGGGTCGCCCGAGGCCCAAATACCTGAGACAAAGGTATCTTTGACATTGTCCGCATTCGTGGTCGCAAACTCACCCCAGGCTTCGTCGCCCGCGCCCATCACGATGAAATCTTCTCCGGCCCAACCTTCCAAAATGTCTGCGTCGTCGCCGTCGGTCGTTGGAACCGAAGTATAGTCGCCATCTATGCCGATAAGTGTGTCGTCGCCCGGTCCACCTTCCAGCGAGTCTTCGCCGAGGTTGCCCGTCAGGTAGTCCGCTCCCGGCCCGCCTTTAAGCGTATCATTGCCGCCGTCACCTTCAAGAAAATCGCCGTTAGAGGCGCCTTCAAGCGAATCGTTCCCTGCTCCACCACGCAACTCGTCGAAGCCATCTCCACCACGGAGAAAGTCATTGCCCGTGCCGCCGCCAAGCGTGTCATCGCCAGCACCGCCTAGAACCGTGTCGTTACCAACATCGCCGTACACTTCGTCATTATCGGCATTGCCATCGAGATAATCGTTGCCGATATCGCCGGTGATAGTGTCGTTACCACCGCGACCGAAGATGACGTCATCAAACGGAGTTCCCGTTAAGTCGTCAGCTCCTGAGCCACCTTCATCGGTAGGTTCAGGCTCTGGCGCCGACGCACCGCCGCTGCCTCCGCCGCCTGCAAATGCAGCCAAAACGCCCACGCCTAAAATCGCCAGCAAAATTTCCATTTGCTTCTTCCTGCCTGCCCCGTTGCAGGAGTATCACTCGAAAACTTGTGTCACTCAAGAATACCGCTCAAAAATCGCTTTTCATGGCGCGTTTTATCCCCTATATGCCCGCATCTGCGCGAATTTGGGCAGAATTACTCCAAGGGCCCTGCTGGACGACATCCCGGCTTGAGCCATGAACCTGAACCTTGAAGGAGACCCCGATGTCGATCACTGCTGAAGAAAAAGCAAAAGTTATTAAAGAATATGGCAGCAAAGATGGCGACACAGGCTCGCCAGAGGTGCAAGTTGCCATCCTGTCCAGCCGTATTGCGACGCTGACAGAGCACTTCAAAACCCACAAGAAAGATAACCACTCTCGTCGTGGACTTTTGAAGCTTGTCGCTCAGCGCCGGAAGTTGCTGGACTACGTCAAAGGCAAAGACGAAGCGCGCTATCAGGACTTGATCAAGCGTTTGGGTCTGCGCCGCTAATTGGCACGGAATTCAATAAAGGGCGTCGGATTTTTCCGGCGCCCTTTTACTTTGGTTAGTTCGTCATTTCGTGGTCTGAGTGATCGTTTTCGCCCATTGGCATGGCTTCTACCGTGAATGTCACGGGCACTTCTCCAGCGCGATCAAAGACCAAAACCGCATCGAGTGTTTCGCCAGCTTGAAGCTCGCCCGGCTGCAAACCCATAATCATGATATGCAGTCCGCCCGGAGCAAAGTGCACCGTGCCACCGGCTGGTATTTCGACCGCATCAAGATGAACCATTCGCGCAATTCCATCAGATTCCTGGGATTCGTGGATCATTGGGCGAAACTTGTTCGTCTGCACGTCGATCAGCACATCGCTCACATCACTTGCGTTACCGATCATCATGTATCCAGCGGCTGAGCGCGCTTTGTCGAAAGCTTTGTATATGACCGGATTGGAGATTTTCAGATCGACCAGTGAAGCGTCACTAGCAAAGACCGGCGCCCCAAGCAGAAGCAAAAAAGCTGCAATGCGAAACATGTTTTGGCCTCCGAATTGTTCTTTGCAACCGCGTCGCTTCAAGTGATCGTCGATGCCGCAGTTATCACGGTAGGTATAGTCAACGCAGCCGCAATTGAACCCGCTGCGACACTGGGTCCATGCGCCAGACAGACGATGGGAATGAAGGCCCGTGGTAAAGAAATACAAAAGGCTTTTGAGTGAGCGCACTTAATAGTCCCATGAAGGGAATGTTGCTTCCGACACACATACTTGCGTGGTTTCTTTTTGCATTTCCTTTGGTGGTGAAAACCGGTATGCGGCGGCATCTGTTCGGGCGGTGAACGGACCCCATCATCGCCGTAGGGAATAGAAACACTTGAAATTGGGGTCGCAGGCAATGGGGCCTGCACGAATAACGGCGGCGGGACCGCTCGCACGCCGAGATAGGAAAACTGATGTTTAACGAAGTAAAGAAATCAATCCAGTGGGGCGAAGAAAAGCTGACACTGGAAACAGGCAAGGTTGCGCGCCAGGCCGACGGATCGGTTATCGCGACATACGGCGAAACCAGCGTTATGGCCAACGTGACTTTTGCGAAATCGCAGAAAGAGGGTCAGGACTTTTTCCCTCTGACAGTTCACTACAACGAGAAATATTATGCCGCCGGTAAAATCCCAGGCGGTTTCTTCAAGCGCGAGGCGCGCCCCACCGAAAAAGAAACCCTGACGTCGCGCCTGATCGACCGTCCAATCCGACCACTGTTCGTGGAAGGCTTCAAAAACGAAGTACTGGTCATCTGTACCGTTTTGAGCCACGACCTGGTCAATGATCCGGACATCGTCGCCATGATTGCAGCTTCTGCTGCTTTGACCATTTCAGGCGCACCGTTTATGGGCCCGATTGCAGGTGCCCGTGTTGGCTTTGAAGATGGCGACTATGTCCTGAACCCAACTGTCGACGACATGCAGGACCTGCGGAACAACCCGGATCAACGTCTTGATCTGGTTGTTGCCGGAACCAAAGACGCCGTGATGATGGTTGAATCAGAGGCCTACGAGCTTTCTGAAGAAGAAATGCTGGGCGCGGTGACGTTCGCGCACGAGCAAATCCAACCGGTCATCGACCTGATCATCGGTCTGGCTGAAGAAGCCGCGAACGAACCATTTGATTTCCAGTCACCTGACTATTCGGAAATCTACGGCGTCGTAAAAGCTGCAGGCGAAGATCAAATGCGTGCGGCATACGCAATCACAGATAAGCAAGAGCGCACAGCCGCTGTCGCCGCTGCCAAGGAAGCGATCAAAGAATCGCTGAATGAAGAGCAGCTGGAAGACGCGAACCTCGGGACTGCTTTGAAGAAACTGGAGAGCTCGATCCTGCGCGGCGATGTTGTCAAAAACGGACGCCGAATTGATGGACGCGCAACCGACAAGGTGCGCGACATCGTTGCCGAAACAGGTCTTCTGCCGCGGACACACGGTTCTGCTTTGTTTACACGCGGAGAAACCCAAGGTTTGGTTGTAACCACACTGGGCACCGGCGAAGACGAACAGATCATAGACGCGCTGCACGGCAACTTCCGTTCGAACTTCCTGTTGCACTATAACTTCCCGCCCTACTCGGTTGGTGAAGTTGGTCGGTTTGGACCTCCAGGTCGTCGCGAGATCGGTCACGGCAAACTCGCGTGGCGTGCGCTTCAGGCCGTTTTGCCGGCAGCGACAGACTTCCCTTACACGGTGCGCCTTGTTTCTGAGATCACGGAATCCAACGGCTCTTCGTCTATGGCGACAGTCTGCGGTTCGTCGCTTTCGATGATGGATGCTGGCGTTCCACTGAAAGCTGCTGTTGCCGGCGTTGCCATGGGTCTCGTGCTCGAAGAAGACGGTTCTTACGCAGTGCTAACCGACATCCTCGGCGACGAAGATCACCTCGGCGACATGGACTTCAAAGTTGCCGGTACTGAAAATGGCATCACGTCGTTGCAGATGGACATTAAGGTCGCGGGTATCACACCTGAGATCATGAAGACGGCTTTGGCTCAGGCCAAAGAAGGCCGGATGCACATTCTTGGTGAGATGAACAAGGCTCTGTCCGAAACGTCCGAGTTCTCAATTCATGCCCCACGTATCGAAACGATGAACATTCCAACTGACAAAATCCGTGAAGTGATTGGTTCGGGCGGAAAGGTAATTCGTGAGATAGTTGAGGTGTCAGGTGCCAAAGTCGACATCAACGACGATGGCGTCATCAAGATCGCGTCGCCAAACGGTGAGGCCATTCAGAAGGCCTATGACATGATCCATGCGATCGTGGCCGAGCCCGAAGAAGGTGCAATTTACAAGGGCAAGGTCGTCAAGATCGTCGACTTCGGTGCTTTCGTGAACTTCTTCGGCAAACGCGACGGTCTCGTTCACGTCAGCCAGATCGAAAACCGCCGTCTGAACCATCCATCCGACGTTCTCAAAGAAGGTCAGGAAGTTTGGGTTAAGCTTCTGGGCTTCGACGATCGCGGCAAAGTTCGCCTGTCAATGAAGATCGTTGATCAGGAAACTGGCGAGGAAGTCAAAAAAGAAGAGAAAGCCGACTCCGACTCTTGATCGGAATTAGGTCGGTGAAAAGGGGGTCGTTTTCACGATCCCCTTTTTTTCCTACTAGCATCTCACTTCATTAAACGCGCTAAACTCAAGTTCGCGTCAGGAAGTTTTTGTGACATGATGGAGCATCCACTACCGATTGGATCCGACGAATGATGAAATTGGCATTCAGGTTGATTAACCGCGTCTATCGAAAACTTATCCGGATTGCCGTCAGGAACGGAGATTCAGAAGCTCTTCTTGAGGCACCAGGCGAACTTCTACCTGAATCTGTTTTGCATCGTCGCTCAGAGTTTCCAGAGGAACTTGGAGCTTCTTTTCATTCCGAAATCTCGTCACACAGCCGGATATGGCATGCGCACCCAGAACGATCCGATTTGCCCGAATGGGCGTTGGATAACAAACTCAACGCATACAAGCTGATGGCGGAACTGGGCGTCCGAACGCCTAAAGTGTTTCAACGAGACGTAAAACTCGATGACTTAGAGTTCGTGTCCGGTTCGGTGCTCAAGCCCGAGGAAGCGTTTCAATCGCGCGGGGTATTTGTAGTTGGTGGTAACAACCTCGCATATCAGGTTGCATCTGATACGCCCAATCTTTCAGAGCAAGACGTGAGAGGCATGGCCAACGGCCTCCTAAAGTCTGGTGCCATTCTCAAAGACCTTTGGCAACGTGAAGAAGCCATTCTGGGCGAAAACGGTTTGCCAGCGCCAGACGTCAAATTTTACTGTTTCTACGGTTCTTGCGCGATGGTTCTAATCAGGGATATCCATCCTGGCCTCGGCTTGAAATTTCAATGCCGAGGGCGGCAAGGCGAAATACTGGTATCGAAGTCGCATAAACCTTCCGACCTGAGTTATGTGCACGTCGGAGAAGAAGATTTCGCGATCGCTGAAGAAATAAGTCGAAGCCTTCCAACACCATTTTTGAGATTAGACTTTTTTCAGGGCGAAGAACTTGTTTTTGGTGAGATTGGCAATCTTGTTGGTTACTTCGCCGACTTCGGCGTTCAAGTTGACCGGCTTATGGGTGCCGAATTTGCCAAGGCCCGCGGCCGTCTATTTGACGATTTGCGTCGGGGCAAATCATTTCCAGCATTCGATCGGGTTTTGGCCAATCAGTCGTCTGGCACACATCAGTAAGGTCTTAATGTATAGCCTGCTCTTTCGAGCGCGCGTAGGACTCCAGTTTCACCGGATAAGTGGGCTGCTCCAACAGCAATCACGACAGATTTTCCATCAATCAGATCCGAGAACTGAGCGTCCCATTTCTTGTTTCGCTCCAACAGAAGGCCAGTATTGATGTCATCGAACATGGCTTGCCCATCTTCGATGCCAAGCCGATCAATCAAAATTCGTGTGAATTCCCAGCCTTCGCGGACGCGTCCTTCAAAGTAGGATTCGATGAGCGTCGACGTGGCGGCGGCATTATCCATTTGCGTGTTCAAGCTTAGCCGCAGGCCCTTGAGCTGAACCTCAATAGGTTCATCCGCAAACAAAGCTAAGACGTCCTCGGTGTCGTCGAGTGCCGCCAATGGAATACTATTGCTTTTGGCGACGGCTTCTAGCCGACGGTCAAGTCCCTTCTGCCCAGACTGAATGAGGTCCAGCGCGCAAGGCGGCACAGCAAGCGTCATACTCATGTACCAAGGCTGAAACTTCGCACCTATGAACCCGGGTACTCCAATTTCGGACAGGCGGTCCGCAGCCAACGACCAGTCCTCTGGGCCCAGCAGATCGATCAGGCTGGGACCTTCGGTTAAGAAGAACATCTCAGGGCGCGTTGCAGCAAGCCGCGCAATTTCTGCCTCGTCTTCTTGGGTGGCCTCTAGGATCAGAAGGTCCGCGTTTTCGACTTCGGGCGTTAAGCGAGAGACCATTTCGTCAAAACGAGCATCAGGAATGTGCAACGTGCCGACTACGATCGCGCGCGATCCATCTTTGACCGCTTCCCAAACATTGCCCCGTGCAAAGGCGTGCGGCGCAACAAGTTCACCCAGTCGAGCGCGTTCACTTTCACTCAGATCATCAAGAAGGTTTGTCGTCCCGCAGGCTTGAGCGACCGCGAAACCAGTGCTTGCGACCAGTGCCGCCACCGACAGCATTGTTTTGAACATTAATGCCTCCGAATTTCACTTGCATGTTTTGCAGGTCGGCGTGGCAGAAAAAAGGCCAGAGTCTATTCCTTCTTCTCCGCAATCTTTTGCATCTGTTCGTGCAGCAAAAAAACCCGACTTATTCTGGTCATTGAACCGTCAAACACAGTTGACTCATTGGATTTGTTTGCTTATCTCCCCGCCGTTAGCACTCGTCAAAGGTGAGTGCTAACGGAGATATTCACGAACGAAGGAGCGTTCCCAAATGGCATTCACTCCGCTGCATGACCGGGTACTTGTTCGTCGCGTAGAGAGCGACGAAAAAACCGCTGGCGGCCTGATTATCCCTGACAACGCAAAAGAAAAGCCTGCTGAAGGCGAAGTTGTGTCTGTCGGCGCTGGCGCAAAAGACGACGACGGCGATCGGATTGCGATGGACGTCAAAGCAGGTGACAGGATCCTCTTTGGCAAGTGGTCGGGCACAGAAATCACCATCGACGGTGAAGAGCTGCTGATCATGAAAGAGAGCGACATCCTTGGCATCATGAGCTGAGGCGCACGCGTTTCGAAATCGGCGGATCAACCGCCAAAATGACCCAATTCTAAGGAGTAGCAAACATGGCTGCTAAGGACGTCAAATTCGACACAGACGCCCGCAACCGCATGCTCACAGGCGTAAACACGCTGGCTGACGCGGTTAAAGTGACGCTGGGACCAAAAGGCCGCAACGTCGTTATCGAGAAATCCTTCGGTGCACCACGCATCACAAAGGACGGCGTCTCGGTCGCAAAAGAAATCGAGCTTGAGGACAAGTTCGAGAACATGGGTGCGCAGATGGTGAAAGAAGTCGCCAGCCGCACCAATGATGAAGCCGGCGACGGCACAACGACAGCAACTGTTCTGGCCCAAGCCATCGTTAAAGAAGGCATGAAGTCAGTCGCTGCAGGCATGAACCCGATGGACCTAAAGCGCGGTATCGATCTTGCTGTTTCAAACGTTGTCGAGGCCATCAAAGGCG
>JAPPOI010000235.1 GCA_028818055.1 Boseongicola sp. | reverse complement strand
TCTGTCTCCGGAACCGTGAGGTGACGCATTTGTTAAGGTTGGCGACAAGGTGTCCGAAGGCCAATCGCTTTTGATCGTCGAAGCCATGAAGACGATGAACCAGATACCGGCTCCGAAAGCCGGCACTGTGAAGCGTATTCTGGTGGAAGACGGCGCGCCGGTCGAATTTGGCGCACCATTGATGATCATCGAGTAAGGGCAAGCGATGTTCGAAAAGATCCTCATCGCCAACCGCGGCGAGATCGCTCTGCGTGTGATCCGCGCCTGTCGCGAGATGGGCATCAAATCAGTGGCAGTTCATTCCACCGCAGACGCCGACGCCATGCACGTGCGCATGGCCGATGAATCGGTATGTATCGGGCCTCCGGCCGGAACAGAAAGCTATTTGTCGATGCCCGCCATTATCTCGGCTTGCGAGATCACCGGCGCGCAGGCAATTCACCCGGGCTACGGTTTTCTTAGTGAGAATGCCGCCTTCGTGCAGATTGTCGAAGATCACCAGATCACCTTTATCGGACCGTCCGCGGAACATATCCGCATCATGGGTGACAAGATTACAGCCAAAGAAACCGCGAAGAACCTGGGCATTCCGGTTGTTCCCGGATCGGACGGCGGTGTTGCGACATTGGAAGACGCCGAAAAGGTCTCCGAGGAAATCGGATACCCGGTCATCATCAAGGCAACCGCAGGCGGCGGTGGTCGCGGCATGAAGCTGGCCACAACAGCGGGCGAACTTGAAACCGCGTTTCGTACCGCTCGCTCAGAAGCAAAGGCCGCCTTCGGTAACGACGAAGTTTACATCGAAAAATACCTTGGGCGACCACGCCACATCGAGATCCAAGTCTTTGGTGATGGCAAAGGCAACGCCGTGCATCTTGGCGAACGGGATTGTTCGCTTCAGAGGCGACATCAGAAGGTCTTCGAAGAGGCACCTGGCCCGGCAATAACCGCGGAAGAGCGCGCACGGATTGGCAAAGTCTGTGCTGATGCTGTGGCACAAATCAATTACATTGGCGCTGGAACGGTCGAGTTTCTGTATGAAGACGGCGAATTCTATTTCATCGAAATGAACACGCGGCTTCAGGTTGAACACCCGGTTACTGAAGCCGTATTCGGTGTTGATTTGGTACGCGAGCAAATTCGAGTGGCGGCCGGTCTGCCGATGGAATTCCGCCAAGAAGATCTGGAAGTGCAAGGCCACGCTATTGAAATCCGCATCAATGCGGAAAAGCTTCCAAATTTCGCACCGTCTCCCGGCAAGATCACTCAGTATCATGCGCCCGGTGGGCTTGGCGTTAGGATGGATTCCGCGCTTTATGACGGCTATTCGATACCTCCCTACTACGACAGTTTGATCGGCAAATTGATTGTCGAAGGCCGCGACAGACCCGAAGCGCTTGCGCGACTGCGCCGCGCGCTGGCCGAGATCATCATCGACGGCATCGACACAACGATCCCACTTTTTGATGCTTTGCTGGCCGAACCGGACATTCAGACCGGCGATTACAACATCCATTGGCTGGAAAAGTGGCTGGAACAAGCGCTGGAGTGACGTCCGGCGTGGCGGATGCCACAAATTTCGGGTAACATCGAAACTCATTGATCCGTTCGTGGGTGTCGCCATGGCAGACAAACGTCTGACGCCTGAATTGTTGCTGGCTGCATATGCGTCCGGCATTTTTCCAATGGCCGAATCCCGCGATGACCCGGATATCTATTGGGTCGACCCCAAGATGCGGGGCGTATTGCCCTTGGATGGGTTTCGGGTGTCCAGATCGCTCGCTCGCCGTCTTCGCAAGACTGACTATCACGTGACTATTGATCATTCGCTTGATGCTGTGCTCGACGGATGTGCCGATCGCGATGAAACATGGATCAACGACACAATCCGCGGGCTAACTCATGCCCTGCACCGCCGTGGCAACGCGCATAGCATCGAGGTGTGGGTCGGCTCCAAGATCATCGGTGGGGTCTATGGCATCACTCTTGGTGGCGCCTTCTTCGGAGAAAGCATGTTCTCAGACGCCCGGGACGGATCGAAGATCGCATTGACGTGGCTAGTCGATCACCTGAGGCGTTGCGGTTTCACATTATTTGACACGCAGTTTGTAACGCCGCACCTGATCAGCCTTGGCGCGATCGAAGTGCCTAGAAATGACTATCACGAGGCACTGACCGAGGCCATCATCACGCCAACCAGCATGCAAAAAGTAGCTTTAGAAACAGATCGTTATGCAGTTTTGCAGCGGATGACCCAAACGTCATAACGCGCATGGTCCAGAGCGCTGAGCGCTGGACTAGACGCGCTCATCCAGCCAACGAACAATGGCTCTTCCCGGCGCGGATCGCGAATTTCAAGCCAGGCGAAAGCTTCACCGGCCAAATTGTCCTCGGGGTATCTGCACTCGCCCAAAGCAATTTCGATGCGGCCCAACTCGGCGCGATCGCCCTGTACCAGATCAAAATCCACGATCTCGCCCGATACTTTGTCGAGGCCTCGCAAGAACGCCCCAATTCCGTTGGCCGCCTTAATCGCCGACGCCTCGATCTCCGGTTGCGTCAAGATCGTCTGCGACCCGTCTATAGGCGACGTGATCACGACGTCCTGCGCAAAAGCTGCGGGCGTCCACAAAC
>JAPPOI010000062.1 GCA_028818055.1 Boseongicola sp. | reverse complement strand
CTCTTTATGGTTCGGTAACACCTCGTGACGCCGCAGAAGCTGCAACTGAAGCTGGTTTCACCGTTGATAAGCGGCAGGTTGCCCTGACTGCTCCGATCAAGGAGCTGGGCGTTCACACTGTTATGGTGACACTGCACCCCGAAGTCGAAGCCTCGATCGAGTTGAACGTCGCGCGTTCGACAGAAGAAGCTGAACTTCAGGCCCAAGGCATCAATATCGCTGAGCAGGCTGCGGAAGAAGAAGCACAGGCTGAGATCGAAATCGCCGAACTCTTTGACGAGATCGGCGCGGCCGAGCTGGACGAGCTTGAGACCCTTGGTGAAGAGACCGAGGTCGACGCTCCTGAAGAAGCAGACGCTGAAGCAGAAGAAGCTTCGGACGATGCCGAAGAAGCAGCCGAAGACGAAGACAACTAAGTTTTCGCCGAAGAATGCAAAAGGCCACCCAATCGGGTGGCCTTTTTTTATAGCTGTTTGCCAGTATCAGGCGTTGTGTTCGCGGATTTTATCTGCAGCTTCCTTGTCAAAGGTAATGCCCTTGTCTTCGAACAGCTGATCCAATTCACCGGACAAGGTCATCTCGGTGATGATATCACAGCCACCGATGAATTCACCCTTCACATAAAGCTGTGGAATGGTCGGCCAATCCGAGAAGTCTTTGATCCCTTGCCGAATTTCGTCATCCGCAAGTACGTTCACATCGGCGAAATCTACGCCCATGAAATTCAGCACACCTGCCACACGGCTGGAAAAGCCGCACTGTGGCATTGATTTTGTGCCCTTCATGAAGAGAACAACGTCATTGCTTGTTACTGCTTCAGTAATCTGTTCCTGAGCGCTCATCGCAAAGCTCCTGTAATCGGTCTTGCTGTCACATAGTGCCATTGAGGGATGATTGCCAGAGCCTGATGGCGGTGTCTGAACCTTGGTCTGGCGTTGTGTTTGGTCACTTCAGTCTGGTGCGCGTGTCGTAAGGGCCAGCGCATGCAGCTCGCCATCCGGGCCATCCATCTTGCCTTTTAGCGCGGCATAGACAGCACGCTGTTGTTGCACGCGGTTCATTCCACGAAAGCTTTCGTCAACGACCAAAGCGGACATATGCACCCCATCATCGCCACCAACCTGGATCGTGGCGTCGGGAAAGGATTCACGCAAAAGCGTCTCAATTTCATGGGCCTGCATCGGCATTTTGGGCGGTCTCCTGTTTCCACTCAAAACTATGCGCGACGCGCCTTTTTCGCAAGACAGGGCCTTGGAGTCGGTCAGAAAATTCGGGGTCAAATCACAGAGAACGGCAGAAAAACGAATGAAAAACTAATGGCCAATGAAGCCGCCAGTTTTTGTCATCGATTTAAGTTTCCTTGCTACTACAAGGTATCTTTGCCAGACGCTCTTCTAAAGGCTGTCGAACGCTTCCTGAACTGACTGGAAGAACGCGCCAATCTGACGCCCATCGACGAGTGCATGATGCACTTGAATGGCCATTGCCATGTTGAAGCCGTCGCCCTTTGGGACAATCATTCCCAGTGTGGCTTTTCGAATGTACGAAATAGCCCGAATTGAGCTTCGCCGGTCCAAGTTGCGCGATCTATGACGCGCGAGGTCATGCCACTTTTTCAGCGAAACTTGTCCGGAACAATTCAGATAGTGACGCAAGGCTCGCTGAATGAGCACCGAACTGAACAGTGTCACCGCCGAATGTGCCAACAACTGACAAAAGCACGCCTTTGGCCATGGCCGACGTTTCTAACGCGCTGAGACTATCGGGCGAACAGGCCACCAGATACCGCGCCTGATCTTCTCCAAACAAACCTTCGAGGTTGTCGATATTCAGAGTGACTCCCATTTCGGCAGCTTCCGCCAATTCGAACGCAGCAAGCGCAAGGCCACCGTCGCTGAGATCCGTGGCCGCCGAGATATTGTCACGCGACGCAAGGACGAACTCACCATTTTGCCGTTCCAGCTGCAAATCAACCTCTGGCGCATCCCCGACTTCCATGTTGGCAGCCTCGGCCAGAAGTGCGGATTGGCCAAGATGCGTCCCCTGCCCGCCGATCAAAACCGCCAGATCGCCTTCGGCTGGCAGGCCCGAGATCAGATGTTCCGAGCGTTCGATCAAGCCAACGGCACCGATGGTCGGGGTCGGTAGGATCGCCTGTCCGTCAGTTTCATTGTAAAGGCTGACGTTTCCGGAAACGATCGGTACATTCAATGCCGAGCAGGCCTGCCCAATGCCTTTGATCGCGCCGACAAACTGTCCCATTATTTCTGGCTTTTCGGGATTTCCGAAGTTCAGATTGTCGGTCGTCGCCAAGGGTGTCGCGCCGACGGCGCAGAGATTGCGATATGCCTCGGCCACCGCCTGCTTGCCGCCTTCAACGGGGTTTGCCTTGACGTAGCGCGGTGTAACGTCGGACGTAAAAGCAAGCATTTTGTCTGTGCCATGGACGCGCACCACGCCCGCTCCAAGGCCAGATCCCCGAACTGTATCGGCCATTACCTGGCTGTCGTACTGTTCCCAGACCCAATGTTTGCGAGCGTAATTCGGCGAACCGATGATGGCTTTCAATCCATCGATTGGATCGATCGCTGGGGTCTCAAATGTTCCTGTCACGGCGGGTGTTTCAACCCACGGG
>JAPPOI010000113.1:1776-2640 GCA_028818055.1 Boseongicola sp. | reverse complement strand
GGAATGTCTTCGCGCGATCTTTCAGGCAGTACAAAGCTGTTTCAAGCAGTGCTTTCTTCGCATTACTCAAGGGTTGTTGATCCGTCGCGACCAGAAATTCCTGAATTTGTGCTACGAGTGCAGCATCATCAGTTGCCGCAATATGCTGACCTGAGATGTTGTTCAGTTTCTTTGCATCCAAACGTGCGGGTGATTTGCCGATTCCGTTCAGATCAAACCACTCTACGGCTTGTTCGGTTGTGAAGAACTCGTCGTCACCATGACTCCAGCCCAACCGGGCTAAATAGTTTCGCATGGCGGCTGCCGGGTATCCCTGTGCTTGCCAATCCTCGACACCCAGAGCGCCGTGGCGTTTCGACAGCTTTTTGCCGTCTTCTCCGTGGATCAAAGGGATATGCGCCCAAACGGGTACCTGCCAGTCCATTGCGGAATAGACGAGCATTTGTCGTGCAGCGTTATTTAGATGATCATCGCCACGGATCACATGAGTGACGCCCATGTCGTGGTCATCTACAACGACCGCCAGCATGTATGTCGGTGTGCCGTCCGAGCGCAGCACGATCATGTCGTCCAATTGATCATTGCGAATTTTAATGTCGCCTTGGACGACGTCTTTGATGATCGTTTCACCGTCGCGAGGTGCCTTCACGCGGATTGCGAAGGGAAGGTCTGGATGTTCGCTGGTTGGTACATCTCGCCAAGGAGACTGAAACAGGGTTGAACGTCCTGCTGCGCGAGCTTCCTCGCGAAACGCTGCGATTTCGTCCTGTGTCGAGAAACATTTATAAGCGGCACCTGCGTCCAGCATTTGCTGTGCGACCTCGGCGTGGCGGTTGGCGCGGTCAAACTGACTGATCGCTTCTC
>JAPPOI010000113.1:0-1766 GCA_028818055.1 Boseongicola sp. | reverse complement strand
GTCCCAATCCAGCCCCAGCCACTTCAAACCACGAAAGATTGCTTCCGTTGCTTCCGGAGTCGATCTTTCTCGGTCGGTATCTTCTATCCGCAAAAGGAATTTTCCGCCGTGCCCTCGGGCATACAGCCAGTTGAACAGCGCCGTTCGAGCACCTCCGATGTGTAGGTAGCCCGTCGGGGAGGGCGCGAAGCGAGTGACAACAGGAGCGTCTGACATTCGGATTTAACCTTTTGCAAACCATGCAGGACGTAGTGTTGGACGCGTGTTAATCGGCGCGTTCACAGGAGACAAGGGTGCGGATCACTTCTGTCATCGCTGCTGAAGTTGACCGACAGCGCGGTCATCTTTTCCCTTGGCTTGCCGTCTTGTTGGGCTGCGGGGTTGGTACTTACTTCTTGCTCGCGACCGAGCCGTCCCAGTCAGCGATTCAAATACTGACCGCTGCTACAATCGTTGGGTCGATCTTGGTCTGGCGATTGCCTGCGACCATTCGTTGGATCGGTATTGCATTACTATTCGTCATGCTTGGCTTTTTAGCCGCGGCAACACGTGCCCACATGGTCGCAGCAGAAAAGTTGGAGTTCCGATACTACGGTCCAATTCAAGGTCGGATTGTTGCAATTGACCGATCTCAATCCGACGCAGTTCGTTTGACCTTGGATCAAATCGTTCTTGCTGATGTTCCGTACAATACCACTCCAAAGCGCGTTCGGATTTCCATGCATGGGCCGCAGGGTTTCTTTGACCCGGAGCCAGGTCAAATTGTGGCGACGACCGGGCATCTGTCGCCACCAGGTCGTCCTGTTGAGCCGGGCGGATTCGACTTTCAAAGACATGCTTGGTTTCTTCAGATTGGGGCTGTCGGATATACACGCAATCCAGTGCTGCAAATGGCCGAGGGTGAGCTGACTGGTTTTTGGCTTCGCGTGACCCACCTACGCCTGGCGATTTCTTCTCACATCGTCGCGATGTTGCCGGGTCGCACCGGAGCATTCGCGGCCGCCGTGACAACCGGTGATCGATCCGGCATGGACCAGGAAACCCTTGAGGCACTACGGGCATCTAACCTGGCGCATCTATTGGCGATTTCAGGTTTGCACATGGGCTTACTGTCAGGGTTTGTTTTTGCTGCTGTGCGGGTTGGTTTGTCCTTGTTTGGCACATTGGCACTGCGTTGGCCGGTCAAGAAAGTGGCGGCTTTATGTGGGCTGGCGGCGGCGTCGGTGTATCTTCTGCTTTCGGGCGGCAACGTCGCCACTGAGCGTGCATTCATTCAGGTCGGGGTCATGTTTCTGGCGGTGCTGGCAGATCGTCGCGCCATCACCTTACGAGCGGTCGCTTTGGCCGCGCTCATTGTCCTTGTGCTTCGTCCGGAATCTCTTTTGTCGCCTGGGTTTCAAATGTCATTTGCAGCGACGACAGCGCTGGTGGCCACGTATTCCTGGTTGCGCGATTATGACTGGCAGGGTGGTCGTTGGTCGAAAACATCTCGGTTCATCGGTGGTGTCGCACTGACATCGTTCGTCGCTGGAATGGCGACGGCTCCATTTGCGGCAGCGCATTTCAATCAAGTGCCCCACTATGGATTGATCGCCAACATTCTGTCGGTGCCGGTCATGGGGATGATCGTCATTCCCGGCGCTGTTTTGGCGGCATGCCTCGCACCCATCGGTTTGGAGTGGATTGGTCTGGCGATCATGTCGCCTGCCATCAACTGGATTCTCCTTGTCGCCTCCGAGGTTTCAGAGCTTCCGCGATCTCTTAGT
>JAPPOI010000271.1 GCA_028818055.1 Boseongicola sp. | reverse complement strand
TGCGCGGCCTTTTCTTTTGCGGTCTTGAAAAATTCAAAGGCACCAGCACATGCAGATAGGAGACGAGACATGGCGAAGCCAACGACAATCAAAATTCGTCTGAACTCGACAGCAGACACCGGCCACTTCTACGTGACCAAGAAGAACGCACGCACCATGACCGAGAAAATGGTCGTGCGGAAGTACGACCCGGTTGCGCGCAAGCACGTCGAGTACAAGGAAGGCAAGATCAAGTAAGATCTCCTTCAGCTACGAATTCGAGGCCGCGCTTTGCGCGGCCTTTTCTTTTGCGGTCTTGAAAAATTCAAAGGCACCAGCACATGCAGGGTATGACGACATCGTTCACCGTACGAAAATCCAATTTAGGAGACCTGGCAGCTGTGGATGGACTTCTGTCCGCCTCTTATCCGGTTTTGTTGGCGGCAGACTATCCGCCATCTGTCATCGTCACGGCGGTTCCGCTGATTTCGCGGGCTAATCCCGCTCTTTTAAGCAGTGGCAGTTATTTTGTCGTCGAAGATGGCGATGGTTCGATCATTGGTGCCGGTGGATGGACTGAGGCCGCACCGCCAGGCGGTCGGCGTCGACCTGGCATTGGGCATATCCGCCACGTCGTAACAGATCACCGCCAAGTTCGCCGCGGCGTTGGGCGGGCGTTGATGGAGCATGTCATTGCAGATGCTGAAAACTTCGGAATTACACAGTTAGAGTGTTTTTCGACTCTGACAGCCGAGCGATTCTACGAAGCTTTTGGATTTAGGACGATCCGGCCCATCACTTTGTCGCTTAGGGCCGGAATCGAATTCCAATCAATTTACATGGTGCGTGAGAGCCGCTGATCAGCGGCTCAAAGCATGCCTTTGACGGCTTCAACCACGGCTTCGGCCCGAATGCCAAAGTAGGTGTAGAGGTCCGCTGCCGGCGCCGAGGCACCAAAGCCTTCCATGCCGACAAAGCGTGACTTATCACGCTTGCCGCGTTCGCCTTCCAGCCATTTGTCCCAGCCGAACCGCACGCCGGCTTCGATGGCTACGCGGACCGGACCTGCCGGAAGTACCTTCTTTCGATAAGCTTCGTCCTGCGCCTCGAATAGCTCCCAGCAAGGCATAGACACTACGCGAGTGCCGATGCCTTCAGCTTCCAGCATTTCACGTGCTTCCAAGGCGATCTGAACTTCCGAGCCAGTGGCCATCAGGATTGCCTGCCGTTTTTCAGTCGCGTCCGCGAGAACGTAAGCACCCTGTGCAGTGAGGTTCTTCATCTTGTGTTCGGTACGAACAGTTGGAAGCCCCTGACGGCTCAGCGCGAGCACGCTCGGGGTTTTCTCGGACGTCAACGCCAGTTCCCAGGCCTCGGCGGTCTCAACAGTGTCGGCTGGGCGGAACACCCAAGTATTCGGGGTCGCGCGAGAGATTGCGAGATGTTCGACAGGTTGGTGCGTTGGTCCATCTTCGCCAAGACCGATCGAGTCGTGCGTCATCACATATGTAACTGGAACACCCATCAAGGCGGACAAGCGCATAGCCCCACGTGCATAGTCAGTGAAGCACATGAATGTTCCGCCGTAAGGACGAACGCCTCCGTGCAGGACCATGCCGTTCATAGCTGCAGCCATGCCGTGTTCACGGATACCATAGTGGACGTAACGACCTTTGCGGTTGCTTGGGTCAAAGATGCCCAAATCACTGGTCAGGGTGTTGTTCGACCCAGTCAGGTCAGCAGACCCACCAATCGTGTCCGGCATAATTGGATTGACCGCTGCAAGTACCATTTCCGAGGACTTGCGGGTCGCAACCTTTGGCTGCTCTTCAGATACTGTGCGCTTCAGCGCGCGGATGGCGGAACTCAGCTTTTTAGGAGCACCTCCGCTCCAAAGCCTTTGCATTTCAGTTTGGCGCGATGGGCTTAAACCCGCGAACCGATCTTCCCATGCTTCGCGATCTGCCGCACCACGAGATCCTGTTGCTCGCCATGCATTCGCGATCTCAGCAGGAACTTCGAACGGACCGTGTGACCAACCGTAAGCAGCTTTTGTGGCCGCAATCTCATCATCGCCCAGCGGTGAACCGTGGGCCTTGGCCGTGTCCTGCTTTGCTGGTGAGCCAAAGCCGATGTGCGTTTTACATGCAATCATCGTGGGCTTCTTCGTCGACTTGGCGTGTGTTAGCGCCTTGTTGATGTCTTCAGGGTCGTGGCCATCGCATTCAATGACCTGCCAGCCAGCCGCTTGGAAACGGCGCTTTTGGTCAGTGATGTCGCTGAGACTGATTTCACCATCGATCGAAATGTTGTTGTCATCCCAAAGTACGATCAGCTTGCCGAGCTTTTGCATGCCCGCAAGGCCGATGGCTTCGTGGCTGATGCCTTCCATCAGGCAACCGTCGCCGGCGATCACGTAGGTGTAGTGGTCAACAACCTTCTTTCCGTAACGAGCGCGTAAGCTTTCTTCTGCCATCGCAAAACCAACGGCATTCGCAATGCCCTGACCCAGTGGACCAGTTGTCGTTTCAATACCTTTGGCGTGGCCGTACTCGGGGTGTCCAGCGGTGATCGCGCCCATCTGTCGGAAGTTCTTGATCTGGTCGAGGGTCATGTCCTCGTAGCCCGTCAAATGCAAAAGGGCATACAGCAGCGTGGAACCGTGTC
>JAPPOI010000383.1:1665-2651 GCA_028818055.1 Boseongicola sp. | reverse complement strand
TCCATCAAGCGACTGGAATTCGTATTTTGTGATTTCTGCCGAAAGGGGTTGAACCTTTGAAAGCTGAACTTGCACCACCGGGGGTGCAATATCGTTCGTGTAGATGTGCAGGTGATCTGTTTCGCCTTGCGCCGATTTTGCACGGTATTCCGCTGCAGTGATCAGACGACGATATGCCTGAATGCCTGCCTCGCGATCCATGGGAAATGGATAGGGATAAGGGTGCGGCGCAAGATCAGCGGGGTAAACCGCCAAAGTTTGATCCTCATACTTCAGATCAAGATCAGTTTGTAAACCTCTTTCATTTAACGGTTTTTCCGTTTTTTGGTACGCGCCGTTTGGCTGTAGCTCGAGATCCCACCACCATTTTTTGACGGGGTTTAAACTGCCTCGACCCAAGGTATCGTCAAGTTTGGCGAGCGACTTGGCGGCCGCCGGAAACGTCATCGCGGCCCACCGAAAAGGCTTCTCGGCAAAAAGCCCCTCAAGGTTCCAAGGACAGGTTTTCATACACCGCCCGCACATCGCGCCACCTTCGGTGGTGATCCGGTAAGTCGCGCACTTCTGGCTGTCTGACTTCCAAATCTCGTAACCGTTGAACATCAACTTGGGACCGGCAGTGATTGCACCGGATGGGCATTCGCGCGCGCATTTGTTGCAAGCCTCGCAAAATGACTGAAGTCCAAAATCAATCGGTTTGTCGTGCAACATGGGCAGATCGGTCGTGATTACGCCTGACTTCAGTCGCGGGCCGAGAAACGGGTTCAAAATCACTTCACCGATGCGGCTGACCTCGCCAAGTCCGCTGAGCAAAAGTAAGGGAGGCTGCAGCACTTCTCCGTCCATCACCGTGTGCGCTTTTGCCTTGTAGCCTAATCGGCGAAGCTGTTTGGCAATGACGCCGCCCAAAAGCGAAAATCGCAGGTAAGCGCGCATAGATTGCGCGACCGAGATCCAGTCGTCGCCACTGGCCCCTTCCATGGTTT
>JAPPOI010000383.1:0-1655 GCA_028818055.1 Boseongicola sp. | reverse complement strand
GGACTGGCTGCCACTGATCCAGTCGTCACCGGAGGCCCCTTCCATGGTTTCAAACCCTTGATCCACGATCATCGAAACAGCCTGATCATGCGGCGGCACGATTGGGACCCCGGTCGCGTCGTGCGAATACCACGCCCATTCCGGGCATCTGCTCAGCCCCACAGCGTCAATTCCGAGGAAATAGCTCGCCGCTTTTACGTTGGCTGCGGCAGTGGAGGGCGACATTTGTACGGGGACTTCCGCCTCAACTGGTCCATCCTGCAACAGAACAAAAGCTCCGAGGAGGCGGCGCTGCGCCATCGAGGGCGCGGCCTTTCGAACATAGTAGCCACCCTTTGCAGCGCTTTGGATTTTCTCACCCATGTCACCGAATTGAGCCCGGGCGAACATATCGGTTCGTTTGGGTACGCGGGCGACATTGGGCTCGTCTATATAGGTGGTCGGCTCGTCCACACGCTTCAGCGTTTCAAAGGGATGCGGACCATCGGCGAAGCGACGTTTGGCAAAAGGATCAAGGTTCAGCGCGCCCTTGCGGGTTCCCTTGCCGGTCAACCAGGCTGGACCATTCAAGCGCCAAGGAGATTGTTCTTGGCGGCGCTTCAAAGGTCTGTCCGTTGTCAGTTCCATGTTTGTTGTTACAGCGGCCACACCGAAACCGTTTTTCAGAAATGGCACCCAAAGCTCTGAGCCATCCGGCGCGGCTAGCCCTGCGGCGACTGTAGCGATGTTCAGATCGATGTCCGAACTTGTCGCACTGTGCGCCTTCGCCTCGAAGCCCAAGACCCTGAGATAATTCGCCAATACGGATGCCGCCTCAGATGCCCGAAGTGCTGCGACGTGCTCTGTGCAATCGGATAGCCACTCGGTGCCGGGTTCGCCGCCGCGGGGTGGGCGCGGTGCTTCGTTCAAGATGACGATCACACGGGTCTGGTTGTCGATCGAAGTTGGTGGGGCCTCCATGGACTCTTTCAAGTCGGCCATGATCAAATCGATGCCGGAGGCAAGGGTCTTCGTCTGGCGCGTCCTCAACGCTTCGGACAATCGCGCAATATCGGGATTGGTGTATGGCGTCCCAAGGCGTGCCAGATCGGGCAACGCTCCAATACCCATCATTGACGCATCCGAGAAATACCCAAATGCTTTCAGATGGTTGGAGCGCGCAGTTAACTCACCCGGAACGCCGGAAACGTTTGGCGCAACAAGGCCATCACGCACCGTGTCCATCATTGCCTGGTATTCCGCCATCGCGTTGACAATTGAGATGGGGTCTTCAGGCCGGTCGAACGAAAGCTGCCTAAACTTGGCAACTTGTCTGAAGTCCACGCCAGCGGATTCGCGTGCAAGGCGTTCCAAGGGGTAAGGACCCAGATGAACGGGGCGATTTTTGTCGGAAAAAAACCTCATGTCGGGGGTGTGCTGCGTGGCTTTTTGCCTGTCGCCCTTTGTTGTTTCACGCTTCGTGATCATGACATGCGAAATGGAATTGTCGAGCAGGCCGATCAGGCGTATAGCGCTGAACATGGCACAATCGTCGGTGAACATGTCGCCGCGCCCTACTATTGGGCGTCAGGCACGGGCGCTTCTGTCGCTTGGTCTTCCGCTTGTCGGGAGCCAATTGGCGTACATGGCCATCCACACAACCGATACCGTGATGC
>JAPPOI010000304.1 GCA_028818055.1 Boseongicola sp. | reverse complement strand
CTTGCAGCCACAGACGCCCCACTTCGTTTCAAGGGCATTATCCCTCGTTTGGCCCAGCCCTTTATTGGGATCTAACTGCGCCAATTGATGACGCTGTGACGCGTGTCGACTATGATCGGATCATGAAGTCGACGCGCGTCTTTTTTTTGACAACCCGCATTTTCTCACCCGCTGGCGGGCATTGCTCTGATGCGTAGATTTGCTTCGTTATTCCTGGCAATCGATCAAACAACCAAAACAACTGAAAAAGTTGCGGCGTTGGCCGAGTACTTTCGGACCGCACCTGAGCAAGACCGCCTTTGGACGATTGCCCTTTTCTCCGGGCGCCGACCAAAACGAACTGTCACGACAACCCGCTTACGCGAATGGGCTGCAGAGCGCGCCGATATTCCCCTTTGGTTGTTTGAGGAAAGCTATCCCGTTGTAGGCGATCTGGCAGAGACGATTTCGCTTGTTTTGCCACCTCCGACAAACTCGGGAAACCTCAGCCTTTCAGGATGGATCGACAAGATTCGTGGTTTGTCGGCTCTGGAAGAAAACGATCGCAAACCCCTGATTTTGCAGGCCTGGGATCAATTAAATCAAAGTGAACGATTTGTGTTCAACAAGCTCATCACTGGCGGGTTTCGCATGGGTGTCAGTCAGAAATTGATGACGCGCGCGCTATCGAAGGCTACGGGAATTGAAGAACCCGCGTTGGCCCATCGTTTGATGGGCGATTGGACACCGGATACGACAACATTCGAACAGTTGATATTGACGCATGATCCGGCTTCGGACTTGTCCAAGCCTTATCCCTTCTACTTGGCCTATCAACTCGACAGCGAAGTCGATGCTCTTGGTGAACCGAAAGACTGGGGTGCCGAGTACAAATGGGACGGCATTCGCGGCCAGTTGATCGTTCGTGGCGGTGAATACCACCTTTGGTCGCGCGGTGAGGAATTGATGACTGACCGGTTCCCTGAATTCGCGGTGCTGCCAGACTTCGTACCAAATGGGACGGTGTTGGATGGAGAGGTCTTGGTGTGGAAAGACGAAACACCCATGCCTTTTTCGGTCCTGCAAAAGCGCATCGGACGGAAAACCGTGCCTGCAATGTTGTTGAAGGATGCTCCGGTTGTACTTCGAGCCTATGATCTTCTCGAAGAGAACGGCCACGACATCCGATCGTTGCCATTCTCGGAGCGCCGCGCGCGCCTTAACGCAGTTCTAGCAAGCACTCCAAAAAATGTGCCGCTCCGATGCTCTGAGCTTCTTGAATTTAGCTCGTGGGAAAATCTGGCAGAACTACGCGAGGTGTCACGAGAAGTCGGCGCTGAGGGGCTTATGCTCAAACAGCTTGAAAGCCCCTATCGAGACGGTCGGCGCAAGGGTGACTGGTGGAAGTGGAAAGTTGACCCCTTGGTGATTGACGCCGTCATGATCTACGCGCAAGCCGGACACGGTCGGCGCGCAAATCTTTTCACTGACTTCACGTTCGCGGTTTGGGACGAGGATCGGCTTGTACCTTTCACAAAGGCGTATTCCGGTCTGACAGATGCCGAGTTTCGCGAGATCACCGCTTGGGTGCGAAAGAACACGGTTGAACGTTTTGGCCCTGTCCGCTCGGTCACTCCGCACCACGTGTTCGAAATTGCATTTGAAGGTATTCAAGCAAGCACGCGTCATAAATCGGGTGTCGCCCTTCGGTTTCCACGCATGTCACGCTGGCGAAAGGACAAGCCGGCAAGCGAAGCAAATACGCTGGACGACTTGAAGATGATGCTGGAAACATACGGATAGCTATAGAAGGACGCTAAATGACGCTCCCCAATGCGAACCTCCCAGTTGTCCGACCGACCAAACCGGCGTTTCAAGTCCCTGAAAATGCATGCGACTCCCATGTGCATATGGTCGCAGGTGCGGGCGAGTTTCCACGATGGGAGGGGCGCGTTGAGGACCCAGCACCCGGTTTGAACCTCGATGCCTGGCTCGAATTGTTCGAAACGCACCTTGCTACACTTGGCATGGCCCGAACAGTAATTGTCCACACGATCCTTTACGGAGCGGATAACTCGGTGACGATCGAAGCTGTCCGACGATTAGGCGCCCGCGCGCGGGGCGTTGGATTGTTGAAAGACGGCGCAAAGGAAAGTGATATCCGGATTTTGGCCGATGCAAACCTAATGGCCGTTCGGTTAAATTATGTGCATGGTGGCGTCTTAACGTGGGATGGTGCAAAGGACATGGCCCCGGCGCTCGCCGATCATGGAATGCACATCCAAATGCTGGCGCATGCCGACAAACATTTGCTTGAGCTGACAGAAGATGTCATCGCATCCCCCTGCCCGGTCGTGTTTGATCATTGCGGTTGGCCTGCGGAGGATATGTCTTTGCATTCGGCGGGCTTCCAAGCGCTTTTACGACTCGTCGGCGACGGGCACGCTTGGGTCAAACTTTCTGCAATCTATCGAGTGGCGCGCGATTGGAACATCGGGTCTGAACTTGCATTGGCATTGGTTCGGGCAAACCCTGAACAATGTCTCTGGGGTTCTGACTGGCCACATCTCATGCTTGGTCCCGCCGAAATGCCTGACGCTGGTCAGCTTTTGAATGCGTTCGGAAACATCGTAACCGACGATGAGACACGCAAGCTGGTCCTATCTGATAATC
>JAPPOI010000259.1:761-2659 GCA_028818055.1 Boseongicola sp. | reverse complement strand
GTAACAAACACCATCGGGTGAGATGGAGGAGATAAAATGGAAACGACATCACTTACATCTTCAGCCAGCAAAGCGGCTGCTTTAGTTTTCGTCATGTTGACTGGCGCGTTACTTGTGACATTTTCCGGTCACGTTCAGGCTTCGACCTTGCACGCCGCCGCCCACGACGTACGGCACGCCAACGGTTTCCCCTGCCACTGAAATGATCTTCAGGATTTTTTCCAGCGCACTGATAGCTGGGGCCCTAGCGGGAATTCTCGCTGGGCTCGTGCAATATGTTTTTGTCCAGCCAGTATTGCTTCACGCGGAGCTTTATGAGTCTGGCGAGTTAGTGCATTTCGGCCAGAACAGTGGTGTGTCTGCTCACCAACCAATTCCGCTCTTTTCCTTTTCGCGCGACGTTTTGAGCCTTCTGTTTTCTTCTTTACTTTTCGCGGGATATGCCTTGCTTCTCTTGCCACTGATGATTTTCGCGGAAGATCGCTATGGCTTGGAAATCACAACGAGGTTCGGCTTGTTGTGGGGGATGGCGGGATTCATCGTGCTAAATCTTGCACCAGGATTTTCGATGGCTCCCGAAGTGCCCGGCGTTGCGGCGGCCGAAGTTTCGGAACGGCAGGTTTGGTGGGCGGTTACGGTGGCTTTCACTGCCTTAGCCGTCTGGCTTATCGCGTTTCATCGGAAACCCTACTTCGTGGGTTTGGCAGCAGTGTTGATTGCGGCACCTCACCTTTATGGAGCCCCGGAACCTGATGTATTTCTCGGTTCTGTTCCGCCTGAGATCGCAGCGAAATTCGCCGCTCGTGCGCTTGGTGCCAGTATGGTCGGCTGGATCATCCTTGGAACCCTTACCGCGTATTTTTGGGAAACAACGCAGGAACGCTTTTAAAGCTGAGCAAACAGGCTGTGCGTTCAATTCACACAATTCCAAGCGAATGACAGTTGTGGCTCCAACACTCTGGCGGTTCGAGGCGCGTTTTGTGCAAAACCAATGATCAAACCTGAATCGCCGAGCGACTAATCCAATTACAGTAAGAGAAGTGAGTGCCAGATCAGTTCGTCCTCGAAACCCGTTTGGTGCAAACATCTTACAACTGGCTTGGACTAGCCCTTGACCTTCCATCCACTGGAAACCCTACGTATTGCTTGATGAGGAAAGGGTTCACGATGAAATTCCATGTACCAGATATGAGCTGTGCCCACTGCACGGCCGCAATCACCGACAAAATCACGGCACTCGATCCCGACGCCAATGTGACCACTGAGCTCGATGGGCACACTGTGGAAGTTGTGACGACTTCATCCGAAGCATCTGTGGTCGATGCGATAAAAGCCGCAGGGTACGAGGCTACACCGATCTAGTCTTTTTGACGCGCTGCGCGCGCTTCTTCCGCGAGACGGATCATTTGGTCGGATTCGATGACGCCCGGTACGAGCGCGTCTCCGATCACGAATGATGGCGTACCGTTGAAGCCAAGAGCGCGGCTCAGTTCCATCGATACCGCTATGTGAGCATCGATTTCGGGCGCGGCCATGTCACGCCGAAGTTGCTGAATGTTAAGCCCGATCTGTTCTGCCACTTGGATGACCGAGGCTTCCTCTGCACGGCCGCTCATTCCCATAAGTGCCCAATGGAATTCTTCGTACTTGCCCTGCTCTCTCGCTGCGAGCGCCGCTCTGGCAGCAAAAACCGATCCATCGCCAAGAATTGGCCATTCGCGATAGACCAGTCGGACATTTGGATCCTCTTCCAACAATGTCTCGATATGCGGCTTGGCGCGACGGCAATACGGACAGTTATAATCGAAAAACTCGACAACCGTCACATCGCCCTCTGGAGTTACAAGAACCGGGGCATTGGGGGAGTGCTCCAAAGTTTGGCGGGTCGGGGTTAGTAG
>JAPPOI010000259.1:0-751 GCA_028818055.1 Boseongicola sp. | reverse complement strand
CCCTCAGGATTTCCAGGAACCGGAGCATTGGGATCGTTCTCCAAAATTTCGCGGTTCTGCGTTAGTAGATTTGTCGCCGCTGCAGCCTGTCGCTGTTGCTCGCGCTGTTCGATAATCTGGATGGCCTCTAGCACAATCTCAGGGTTCTCGCGGATAGCTTCGAGAACAAGCTCCTTAATGCGCTCCTCGCTCAGGCCTTCTGCTTGCACTGCAATCGGCACCAAAACGGCAGCCACGGCAACCAACTTCAAAACCAATTTCATTTCAGTTACCCCTCTTTCGTGTTTCACCTTCGGTGCGCACTGCTTGCATTTCCTGAATTCGTTGGGGCCACGTGGACTTGATATAACCGAGGATATTCCAGATCTCCTGATCTGAAAGCTGCTCCCCAAAACCCGGCATACCGCTATCAAACTCGATACCTTGTTCTGCCATCAGCGCGCGTCCGCCAAGCTTCGTGTACTCGAAAAGTACCTGATCCCCATGGTGCCACGTATGCCCCTTTTCGTCGTGCGGAGGAGCAGGCAGCCTCCCATCATCGCCAGGAATTTGCCAGTCCGGCTGTCCTTCCAGATTGGCGCCATGGCATGAAGCGCAACTCTCTATGTACAGCTTCTCACCCAGTGCGACGTCCACGTCCGCAGGCATCACGCCTGCGTCTGAACCAGCAGCCACGACGTTCCAGTTATAGGCCACTGATCCGAGCAAAAGAACGACGCCAGCACCAATGAGGACTGTCAATCGCTGCATG
>JAPPOI010000139.1 GCA_028818055.1 Boseongicola sp. | reverse complement strand
TGTTATCTTTGGGTGCCGAATGCACTTTAGCCCGAAGGATTGCAGGTTCTGAATGCCTGGGGCTTCGAGTACAAATCAAACATCATTTGGCACAAGGTCCGAAAAGACGGCGGATCGGACGGACGTGGTGTCGGATTTTACTTCCGGAATGTCACCGAAGTTCTGTTGTTCGGAACGCGCGGCAAGAACGTTCGGACCGAGGCGATGGGTCGTCGCCAAGTCAACATGATCCAAAGCCGCAAGCGCGAGCACTCCCGAAAGCCAGACGAACAGTACGAGATCATCGAGGGTTGTTCGTGGGGGCCGTACCTTGAGTTATTTGGCCGTGGCGTTCGCGATGGATGGACCGTTTGGGGCAATCAGGCGGATGCTGATTACAAGCCGGATTGGGATACATACGCCCACAACTCTGGCGTTGCGGCAGAATAGCTTAAACCGCGTCTAAAAAAGCCGCGCTGGTCAGATCAGACTTAATGCGCACCATATCAGCCAACTGCAAGTTTGGCTGAGTTGAGCCGACGTCCCATTTGCCAATCAACGAGGCAGGAACAGAGGTCGCCGACTGAAGCGCTGCTTCAAGCGATACGCCGACCTGTTCGACCATAACTTTGATGGCCGTTGTTAAATCCAGATCAGCCCCAGCAAGCGTGCCGTCAGCCAAAGTCAAAGTGCCATTTCGTCTTTGAATACTGCGACCGCCAAGCTCAAATGCTTCAAGGTCCGTACCGGCGACAGCCATGGCATCGCTGACGAGGAAGATCCGGCCTGGTTTTTCCTTTGCGCACCACGCGGCCTGAACCGTAGCCGGGTGCACGTGAACACCGTCAGCGATCAAGCCGGTTGATACTGTGCCGGAGGCGAGCGCCGCGCCAACCAATCCCGGCTCGCGATTTCCCATTTGGCTCATCGCGTTGAACAGATGGGTGACAACGCTTGCTCCTGCCGCGAAGTAGCGGCAGCAGGTGTCATAGCTGGCATCGGTGTGGCCGAGCGAAACCAGAATCCCGGCTTTGACCATCGCAGCAACCTGATCCTCGGATACACTTTCCGGCGCCACGGTGACTTTGAGCAACGGCAAACGCTTCGCGGCGTCCAACAACTGCTGCAAGTCAGTTGCTTCCATCGGACGGATCATCGCAGCGTCGTGCGCACCCTTGCGGGACACAGAAAGATGCGGTCCCTCAAGGTGGAGTCCCGATACGCCGACCACCCCGGCCTGCACTGCCTCGACAGCCGCTTCGATAGCCGCGCGCGTGATGTCTGGTGTGTCGGTGATCAAGGTTGGCAAAAACTTCGCGACCCCGAGCCCACGGTGTGCCTGCGCAATTCGCTTTAAGGTTTCAACGGACGGGTCATCATTGAACATGACGCCGCCGCCGCCATTCACTTGAAGGTCGACATATCCCGGGCTGAGTATGTCGCCACCGAGTTCAACGATCTCCCCGACATTCCCAACATCGGCTTCAGGTCCGAATTCGTCCGCCTCGCCATCAACAAAACGAATGGCATGACCGCTATGCAAGGACGTGCCGTCAAAAATTTCACCGTTTCGAAATGTGACTGCTCTGTCGGTCATACCGTTTCGGTAACCTTGTTTAGATGGCGTGGAGCGTCAGGATTGATACCGCGTCTCACCGCGACACTTTCCACCAAACCATAAAATGAAATGATCGCCGAAATTGGATCCGTCAACCAGTGGCCTGTGCGAACATGCGGAAGTTGCGATGCTTTGCTTACTTTGTTCGTGACAGCAAAGACCTGGGCGCCCTTTCCTGCCAGTTCATCGGCAGTTTCGGCCAGGCTGGTTTCGGCCGCATCGGCCGCCGCGAAGGCAATGACCGGAAATCCACGTTCCACAATAGAGACAGGCCCATGCAGAACTTCGGCGGACGAATAGCTTTCAGCGTGAATCAGGCAGGTTTCCTTGAACTTCAGCGCTGCTTCATTCGAGATCGCCCAAGAAGGTCCGCGGCCCAGCGTGAAAAGTGAACGGCCATCGATCGCCCCGATCGCCATCGACCAATCGCATCGGGTTGCGGCTTCCAAATATTGCGGCAACTTGTGGATCGCCGAAAGCAACTGACCATCCTGTTTGATTTCAGCGATCAGCCAAAGCCCAGCAACCAAAGACGTGACGAAGGTTTTCGTGGCAGCGACACTTAGTTCCGGGCCTGCGTGAATGCTAAGTGTCTCGTTTGCGACCTTGGCCAGTCTAGAGCCGGGCTCATTCGTAATGGCGACGGTCAGTGCCCCGGAATCGCGAAGTGCATCCGTCATACGCACAATGTCTGGGCTTTGCCCCGACTGCGAAACCGAGAGGCAAAGTGCGCCCTCAGCTTCCAGTTCCGCGCCGTAAATGGATGTGACTGAAGGGCCGACGGACGCCATCGGTCGCTTCAGAAGCAATTCGCTTGAATACTTCAGATAGGTGCATGCGTGGTCGGATGAGCCGCGTGCGACGGACAGCAAGAAACGCGGATTCAATTGGCGCGCCCGTTCAGCAGCGGAGGCAATCGCGCCGCCGCCATTGCTCAAGAGCCGTTCAACAGCTTCAGGGATTTCATCGATCTCTCGACGCATTTGGGTCTTTGAAAACGCCATAATGAAGAACCTTTCGCGTTACAGGCGCAACTCGGCGACGAAATCATAGGCATCACCCCGATAGAGC
>JAPPOI010000031.1:1632-2670 GCA_028818055.1 Boseongicola sp. | reverse complement strand
TTGGCATCCCTCTTATGGGGGTAGCGCGCTTCTTCCTGTCTTACGTCTTTTTCGGGTCATGGTCTGGCCTACCTGAGGTCGTCCAATGGAAAGGCGCGAGCTTTGAAAAGGCGATGAGCCACATGTGGCTGACGACCGAAGGGGTCTTCGGTGTCGCTTTGGGGGTCTCGTCAGGATTCGTCTTTCTCTTCGTGCTGTTTGGCGCGCTTCTCAATCAGGCTGGCGCTGGCAACTACTTCCTGCAGTTGGCATTTGCCGCACTTGGGCACCTTCGGGGTGGCCCAGCCAAAGCAGCGGTTATTGCATCGGCTGCAACTGGTCTGATTTCAGGCTCATCAATTGCGAACGTCGTAACAACCGGTACCTTCACCATCCCCTTGATGAAAAAGGTCGGCTTCCCAGCCACCAAAGCGGGCGCAGTTGAGGTTTCGTCTTCGATCAACGGTGTTCTAACGCCGCCCGTCATGGGCGCGGTTGCGTTCTTGATGACCGAATACGTTGGTATTTCCTATGTCGAGGTGGTGAAGACCGCGATTGTCCCCGCTGCGATCTCGTATGTCGCGCTTGTCTACATCGTGCATTTAGAAGCGCTGAAATCCGGGATGACCGGTACCAGCCGCATGCATCCGGTCAAATTCATCCTTGGCGCAATCTTCATCATTGCAATTTCCATCGTCATCGCAGGTGGCATCCTGTTCCTAACCGGCTTTGCGGTTGATACGATCAACTCGGTCGCCGGTGGAGCATCGATCTGGGTGATCCTTGCGATCATGCTAGTCGCCTATGTTGCAGCAGTACGCTATGCCGCAAAAGGGCCGGACCTCGATCTCAGCCTTGATGCAATGGAAAACCTGCCGCCCACGAAGGAAATCTTCAAAACCGGCATTCATTACATCATGCCAATCCTGCTGTTGATGTATCTCTTGATGATCGAGCGGAAGTCGCCCGGCCTTTCGGCCTTCTTTTAGACGATCACAATCCTGTTAATCCTGCTCAAGAAAAACCCTATCAAAGCCTATAAACTCAGCAAAAGCGACA
>JAPPOI010000031.1:0-1622 GCA_028818055.1 Boseongicola sp. | reverse complement strand
ACACTAACTGGCATCGGTCAGGTCATGGCCGAGTTCGTGGAATTCCTGTCCGGCGGCAACTTGTTGGCCATGTTGTTCTTCGTCGCCTTGATTTCGATCGTTCTGGGCATGGGACTTCCGACGACCGCCAACTACATCGTTGTCTCATCACTGATGGCTGGCGTCGTGGTCGAGCTTGGCGCACAGGCAGGATTGATCGTGCCATTGGTCGCGGTTCACATGTTTGTCTTCTACTTCGGCATCATGGCTGACGTGACGCCGCCCGTGGGACTTGCCAGTTTTGCGGCTGCGGCAATCTCGAAGGGCGATCCTCTGAAGACCGGCTTCCAAGCGTTCTTCTATTCGATCCGGACCGCGCTTCTGCCGTTTCTCTTCATCTTCAACACGGATCTGTTGTTGATTGATGTGGGGCCCGTGCAGGCTGTTTTCGTGTTCATTGTTGCGTTGATCGCCATGCTTCTCTTTGCGGCGGGCACCATGAACTATTTCATGGTAAAGTCCCGTATCTACGAAAGCCTTGCACTATTGATCGCAGCGTTCATCCTGTTCCAGCCGGGCTATCTGTTGAACCAGTTCTCGCCTGAATTCCAAACCCGACCGGGATCGGATTTGTTCTCAATGGCGACTGACGCACCTGACGGTGCCTCGCTCAGGGTTCGACTGACCGGTGAAAACCTGAATGGAGATCCGGTGGATGCGAAATACCTTCTGCCGCTCGGACCTTCGGGCGCTGATGGTGCTTCGCGATTACTGGATAGTTCCGGTATTGAGTTCAGGGACGAAGACGGACAAATCTTTGTCGACAACCTGAACTTCGGAGGACCCGCTGAACAACTTGGCATCGATTGGGATTGGGAGCTTGTTGAGCTTGAAGTTCCAGCGGATCGGATGCCAAAAGAAATATTCTACTTGCCCGCTGCTCTGATCGTTCTCGTGGTCTTCCTTTTGCAGCGTCGCCGTCAACCCAAGACAGAGGAAGCACTTGCATGACCCAACACATCATTTGCGCCGTAGACCTGAACCATAAAGATGATGCCAAGGCTATTTTGACCGAAGCAAGCAGGATCGCCGGGCTGGAAAATGCCACCCTGAGCGTTGTCACGGTGCTACCAGACTTTGGCTCTTCGTGGGTTGGATCGTTTTTCAAGGACGACACGCTTGCCAACGCAGCCGAGGCAGCAAGGGTCGAGCTGCATGAGTTGGCTGACAGCGTTCTTCCGAATTCAGACGCGGTGCAATGCATCGTCGAGATTGGCTCAGTCTACGAGGAAGTGGTGGACGCCGCTGTCAAATGCAACGCCGATCTGATCATTGTTGGTGCCCACAAACCAGATTTCACTGACAGGCTGGTTGGACCGAACGCTGCCCGGGTGGTCAGGCATTCGCCTGTCTCGGTTTTGGTGGCGCGGCTTAAGGGCTGAGGTGTCTTTGGGCTACTCATCACAAGAATGACGCACGCACTTCTGTCGCAGCAACACATCGATGATTTCCAGCGCGATGGCGTGGTTTTGATCCGTGGCATGTTCGCGGAACACGTAGACGTTTTGCGCGCCGGCATTGAACGTAACATGGAAGAACCGGGTCCTTATGCGGCGGAGAACTTAAAGGCGCACGAAACCGGC